>JAUXQA010000246.1 GCA_030683195.1 Rhodoferax sp.
GGCGCTGCTGGCCGAAGGCGGCATGCCGGCGGACCCGGCAGCTTATGTCAAGCGGGTGAACGCGCTTTTGGTGTGATTTATGAGGAAATCAGCCGCTAGCCGGCGTATTAAATTGATTTCAATCTAGAAAACAATAGCAAAAAAACCCTGCAGTCAGCTGGACTGCAGGGTTTTTTTACGACTGTTCACTCTGGCAGTTGCCCGGCAGATCAGCCTGCGTTCAGCACTGTCAACAAGGCATGCGCCGCCAGTTCCGACGACGCCGGGTTCTGACCCGTGATCAGGAGGCCATCGGTGACCACGTAGGGCTGCCAGTCGGGGCCCTTGGTGTAGCTGCCTCCGTTTTTGACCAGCATGTCTTCCACCAGAAAAGGCACCACCTGGGTCAGACCTACTGCGTCCTCTTCGGTATTGGTGAACCCAGTCACGTTCTTGCCCTGAACTACGGATCTGCCGTCCGGGGACTTGGGGTGGCGCAGCACGCCGGGTGCGTGGCAAACCGCCGCTACCGGCTTGCCGGCGGCCAGCGTGGACTCGATCAGGGCGATGGAGGTCGCATCTTCTGCCAAGTCCCACAAGGGGCCGTGGCCACCGGGGTAAAACACGGCGTCATAAACGGTGGCGGGCAAGTCAGAGAGCTTGAAGGTGCGCGCCAGCAGCGCCTGAGCGGAGAGGTCGGCCTTGAACCGGCGCGTGGCCACGGTTTGCGAGGCTTCGTCGTCGCTTTTGGGGTCCAGCGGCGGCTGACCGCCCTTGACTGAGGCCAGTGTGATCTTGGCACCCGCGTCCATGAACACGTAATAGGGCGCTGCAAACTCCTCCAGCCAAAATCCGGTCTTGGCGCCAGTGGTGCCAAGTTGATCGTGCGAGGTCAAAACCATCAGTATTTGTTTCATGCCGTGCCTGATCTCAGAGTTGTGACTTGAAGTAATTGAACGAGTGCGAGAACGCATCACGCACCTTCTCCATCTCGGCGACCACCGCGTCCCATTTGTCTTCGCCAGCGGCCTTGAGGTCGTTCAACCTGGCCTTGGCCACCGTCGACTGCTCGCGCAATTTGGTCATTTCAAGCTTGTACTTTTCCAGGGCGTCAGCCTTGGCCTCGGAGGCTTTGGCCTCCAGTTGGTTCATTTTGGTGTCCAGCTCGTCGAGTTGGAGTTTCATTTTTGCGATGTAGGCTTCTCTTGTGGTCATGGTGGTTCCCCTTTATTGTTGAAAGATGTGGTGGGCCGGGCTAGCCCGAAGCTGATTGGATGATCGCCGGGCAGAACTTTTGGGTCTGTGCGTTTGCGCACCATGGCAAGAAATTAGCCGATACTGGTCAGCTTTCAAAAATCAGGGTTTTGCCATGTCAGATCGTCGTTTAATTCTCAAAACCATCGGTGCAGCTGCTGCAGCAACACTGGTCGGCTGCGCCACACCCGCGCCACGCGCCGCCTCGGAGTTGATGCCCCGCAAGGGCCGCCGCGTAGTGATCGCCGGCGGTGGCTGGGGTGGCATTTCGGCTGCACGCCAGTTGCGCCTCATGGCCCCTGAGCTCGAAGTGATTGTGCTGGAGCGCAACCCGGTATTTTTCTCCTGCCCCATGAGCAACAAGTGGCTGGTGGACATCATTGCCACTGACTTTTTGATGCACGACCAGCTTCGCCCTGCTGCGCGGGCCGGCTACAAGTTCATCAACACCGAGATCACCGGCATTGACCGCGAGCACAAGCGGGTGCACGTGACCGACGGTTTCCTGAGCTACGACTGGCTGATTGTTGCCCCCGGCATACACCATGCCTACGAGGCCTGGTTTGGCAACGACCGGGTGGCCGCCAACCACACGCGCACCCACTACCCTTCGGCCTACATCCCCAATGCCGAGCACTTTGCGCTCAAGCAAAAGATCCAGTCCTTCAAGGGGGGCGACCTGGTCATGACCCTGCCACCACCACCGCACCGCTGCCCGCCCTCACCCTATGAGCGCGCTTGCCTGATTGGCTGGCACCTGAAGAAAAACAAGATTCCCGGACGCATCACCATCCTGGACCCCAAGGTCGATATCCG
>JAUXQA010000251.1 GCA_030683195.1 Rhodoferax sp.
CACACGGGGGACCGGTGGTCTTGCAGCTTCTTCTTGCTCGGTGCCTGGAGGCTGGGGCAGAAATCAACCCAGCCTGCCAACGTCCCCGTCTGGCTGGGCTCAGGGTGGCATTGCCTGGTGAGTTTTCGGAGCGTGCGTTCCTTAATGACAAAATGGATTTGGCGCAAGCTGAAGCCATCGCAGACCTCATTGATGCCAGCACGGAGGCGGCTGCTCGCAGTGCAAGCCGAGCCTTGGTAGGCGAATTTTCAAGCGAAATAAACAAGCTCAGGGATGCATTGATTCACTTGCGTATGCTGGTTGAGGCGACGCTGGATTTTCCTGAGGAAGAGATCGATTTCCTGCGCAAGGCGGATGCGCACGGGCAGTTGCAATTGCTTGCGAGTACGTTGCAGACCGTGCTTCAACGGGCCCGTCAGGGTGCGTTGCTGCGCGAGGGAATCCGGGTTGTGATTGCGGGTCAGCCCAACGCTGGAAAATCGTCACTGCTCAATGCGTTGGCCGGAGCCGAGCTGGCTATCGTGACCCCCATTGCAGGAACGACCCGTGACAAAGTGCAGCAGACGATTCAGATCGAAGGTGTCCCCGTGCATATCGTGGACACCGCAGGCCTGCGCGACAGTCAAGATGAGGTCGAGAAAATCGGGATTTCACGAGCCTGGGATGCGATAGAAACGGCTGATGTCGTTCTGTTTTTACACGATCTAACCCGTATGGACGCTATTGATTACAGGGATAATGATCAAGAAATAGCGCGGGTGATCGCTCAGAGAGTGCCGCCACGAGTTCCTGTGATTGACGTCTGGAACAAAGCCGATGCAGTAGATTGTCAAATGGATGATGGTGGATTGGCGTTGTCTGCCAAAACGGGTGCCGGGCTGGAATCGTTGCGCAAAAGGTTGTTGGATGTGGCCGGCTGGCAGGCCATACCAGAAGGCGCGTTCATCGCAAGGGCGCGTCACGTGCAGGCCTTGCGAAATGTTGACAATCACTTGACACATGCTACGGCTCACTTGAACTCCAGTGCGCAAGCGTTGGATCTGATGGCTGAAGAGCTCAGGCTCGCACAGAATTCACTGAGTGAAATAACCGGGGAATTCACATCAGATGATCTTCTGGGGGTGATATTCTCCGAGTTTTGCATCGGGAAATAGGGGTCCCCCGACCCCGCATTAATCGCGATGTTTGCCTGACACCGTCAGTGCTTTCTGGAAAAAACTATGTCAATATTCAGTTGGTTCAGCAACAAGAAAGTTGAGTTTCAAGCGGCATCACCCGACAGTTCAGGTCTTGGACATGTTGATGCGACTGTTCCGATAGCGCCATCTGACAGGCCGCGTGCAAAGATTGTCCAGCAGCCTGCCAATCATGCAGCCAATCGGAAAACAGAGCGACTGGAACGCAGGGAGCTTGTCTATGGCGTGGTGCGTGATTCGATGACCCGGGCTGGCGTGCTGGCGGCCAGTTTCAAGTTCAAGGTCCTGTCACTGGATGTTGGCGGGTATCAATACCTGATCATGGTTGACCTGGCCCACAAGGCGGCTGGAGACACTGCTCGTCTGGCCGAAATTGAAGCCATGGTTGCACAAGCTGCCAAGATGCGTCACGGTATTTTGGTGACTGCCGTGTATTGGCGGGTCAATGAACACGTTACAGCCGGGCTGTCACCAACGCTATCCCCAGCCACTGCCGAGACTGTGCAAGGGAATTCTCGGGATCTACAAAAGGTCACCCTTGGGTCTCAAGTCATGCCAGTGCCCACAGTGCACGCAAACTCAGGCAGGCAAACCCCCAAATACGAACCCTTGCAGGCGGACGAGGTGGCCGCGTTCAAGCGCGCTGTAGAGAGCGCTTTGCCGACGGCGCCGCTATCAGCGCCCGGACAAATCACCAAGTCTGGGCCTCGTAACCCCGCACCTCGGCCTGATTTCGAAGATACCCAGATCGTGTCGCCGGAGGAGCGGAATTCACCTTTGAGCGTGACCCAATACGGCGATTTGAACTGACGCCAGGGCGGTTGTTAATTTCCTTCGAAGTGAAGCAGTGTGAAAAGAGGCAGGCCGGCGGATCGCAGTTTCTCTGATCCACCAAGCTCCGGCAAATCCACAATAGCCGCACCCTCCACGACGTGTGCTCCGAGCTTCTCCAGTAACTTCTTGCCAGCCATCATCGTGCCGCCTGTGGCAATCAGGTCGTCAATCAGCAAGACGCGGTCACCCGCTTTCACTGCATCGGTATGAAGTTCCACAGTGGCGCTGCCATATTCGAGTTCATAGGTCTCTTCCACTGTCGAGAAAGGCAGCTTTCCCTTCTTTCGAACCGGTACAAAGCCGACGTTCAGCTCATAGGCAATCACTGCACCCAGGATAAACCCCCTGGCATCCAGACCCGCCACTACATCGGGCCGCATGGCTGGATCCATGTAACGGTGGACAAATGCATCGATGAGAATACGGAAGACCTTGGCATCTTGCAAGAGCGGCGTGATGTCACGAAATTGCACGCCGGGTGTCGGCCAGTCAGGGACGGTTCGTATGTGGTCTCTGAGGTATTGATTGATACTTCTATTTTGCATGGCTCAGCTCAGAAAAACTAAAAGCAGCATTGTGCATCTGGTGCGCCAGCAGCAAGTGGGCAGTCCGTCAGCCCCTGAGCAAGATATGCGTAGCAACCGTCAGTGCCTCGGCGCGACCTGAAAGGACGAGCGTGTCGCCGTCCTCAATCAAAGGGTCTTGCGCAATCGGCACGACTTTTCCGTCACTTCTGCGCAAGTTGACGATTTGAACGCCTACGGATGGCAATGAAAAATGACTGATTGCCTGACCAATCGAAGTGGCGCCGGAAGGCAGGGTGATGGATGACAGGCGTTCCTGGTGGAGTTCATCTACAGAGTCATCATCCGCACCATGAAAGTAACCGCGCAACAGGTTGTAACGCGCATCGCGCTGATCCTGCACAATGCGAATGACCCGTCGCATGGGCACCCCAACCAATGCCAAAGCGTGACTGGCCAGCATCAAGGACCCCTCAATCGCTTCGGGAACCACCTCGGTGGCGCCGGCCTGCCGTAGCACATCCAGATCGTGGTCGTCCTGCGTCCGGACAATCACCGGAACTTGGGCGGCATGCGATCGGGTGTGGGCCAGTACCTTCATGGCACTCTGAACCTCAAGATACGTGATGACCACCGCGCTGGCGCGTGCCAGTCCCGCTGCCATTAAGGCCTGCAATCGAGCAGCGTCGCCAAAGACAACAGAGTCTCCTGCTGCTGCTGCTTGGCGTACCCGGTCCGGGTCCAGATCCAGCGCAATGTAGGGAATATGCTCGCGTTCCAGTATGCGTGCGAGGTTCTGCCCACAACGGCCGTAGCCACAAATGATGACGTGCTTGTTGACGTTGATCGACTTGCGTGCGATGGTCGTCATCTGCAAAGACTGCTGAAGCCACTCACTGCTCACCAGCTTCATCACAATGCGGTTGCTGTACAAAATGATGAAGGGCGTGGCCATCATGGACAGCACCATACTGGCCAATATGGGATTCAACAGGGAGGGCGGAACGAGCGCATTGGCTTGGGCGAGTGTCAGCAACACAAAGCCGAATTCTCCTGCTTGGGCAAGGTAGAGGCCCGTTCGCAGTGATACGCCCGCCGTTGCGCCCAGTCCACGGGCCAGCAGAGTCACCATCGCGGCCTTGAAAAGGACCGGGAGCGTAACCAATAAAAGAACCAAAGGCCATCGCTCGAAGACCATCCGCCAATCCAGCATCATCCCGATGCTGATAAAAAACAGTCCTAGCAAAACATCATGAAATGGCCTTATATCGGTTTCCACCTGATGCTTGTATTGGGTTTCCGAGATCAGCATGCCTGCAATAAAGGCGCCGAGCGCCAGGCTCAAACCGGCTAATTCAGTCAGCCAGGCGAGTCCAAGGGTAATCAGCAGCAGGTTCAGGACAAAGAGTTCTTCACTTTTCTTCCGCGCGACCAACGTTAGCCAGAATCGCATGACCCTTGGACCGCCGACCAGCAGCAAGGTAATGAGCAGCGTGGCCTTGGCAGTGGCTATGGCCAGCGTTTCTATCAATTGCTCTGCTGACGCCCCTAGTGCCGGAATAAGCACCAAGAGAGGAACGACAGCCAGATCCTGAAAAAGGAGTACGCCCATCACACGCTTGCCGTGTTCGGACTCCACCTCAAGGCGTTCCGTCATGAGCTTGACCACGATGGCTGTGCTACTCATGGACAGCGCAGCTGACAACGCCAGCGCTGTTTGCCAACTCATTTCCCACACTGACGGGGCCAGCAAGGCAAGTCCTAGACTGAGGCCTGTCGCGCCAAGAATCGTCAGTAGAACCTGTGAAAACCCCAGCCCAAAAACATGGTTACGCATGGCGCGGAGTTTGGGCAGGTTGAATTCAAGCCCGATGACGAACATCAAAAACACCACGCCGAACTCGCCCAGATGACGCACACCTTCTGCGTTCTTGGCCAACGCCAGTGCATTGGGTCCGATAATGACCCCAACAGCAAGGTAGCCCAGCATGGGCGGGAGCTTCATGGAGCGAAAGGCCACCACGCCCAGAACGGCGGCCAACAAATAGAGTAGGGTCAGTTCAAGGGGGCTCACCCTTGAATAGTAACAAGCGCTCTGCTCACCGATAGAATTCTTTTATGACACTACAACGCAAGCACGCCCCGGCCTTTGAACCGGCTCAAGTCATTCGTTTGGCGCAAGAAACCTTGGATATTGAGGCCGCCGCTGTATTGGGCTTGAAGCGGCATTTGGGGGCCGCATTTATCGGTGCCGTGGAGATGATGCTGGCTGTTACGGGTCGGGTCGTTGTCATGGGCATGGGAAAAAGCGGGCATATCGGGCGCAAGATTGCCGCCACACTGGCTTCAACTGGCACGCCTGCGATGTTTGTTCATCCTGCAGAGGCCAGCCATGGGGACCTTGGCATGATCAAGAGTTCAGACCTTGTGTTGGCTATATCCAATAGCGGTGAATCAGCGGAGCTGACTGCAATTCTGCCCGTACTCAAGCGCATGGGCGCACCGCTGATTGCGATGACTGCCCATGCTGAGTCCACCCTTGCCAAGCACGCTGATATTTTTCTCAATTGCGGGGTTGAGAAGGAGGCCTGCCCTCTCAATTTAGCGCCAACCGCCAGCACGACGGCTCAATTGGCTTTGGGCGATGCCTTGGCCGTTGCGCTTCTTGATGCGCGGGGCTTCAAGGCTGAAGACTTTGCCCGCTCTCACCCCGGCGGCGCATTGGGGCGCAAGTTGCTGACGCATGTCAGTGACGTCATGCGCTCCGGCGACGATGTGCCCAAAGTCGCTGCCCATGCTGGCTTTAGCGAGCTGATGCGGGAGATGAGTGCCAAGGGGCTGGGTGCCACGGCTATTGTTGATGAGAACACCAGGGTCATCGGTATTTTTACCGACGGCGACTTGCGCCGTCTGGTTGAGCAGGGCATCGACCTGCGGGCGACTACCGCTGGGCAGGTCATGCACGCCAACCCAGCTACGATATTGAACGATGCTTTGGCCGTGGAGGCGGCAGACTTGATGGAATTGCACCGTATCACCAGCGTACTCGTGGTGGATGCTGTTGGCCAGTTGTGCGGCGCTCTGAATAGCAACGATCTAATGCGGGCGAAGGTCATCTGATGAATCCTGCCATTTATTTTCCGCCAGAGTTGCTGCTGAAAGCCCAAAATATCCGTGTGGTTTTCTTTGATGTCGATGGTGTCCTGACTGACGGAAGTCTTTACTTCACCGAAACGGGTGAGACGATCAAGCGCTTCAATACGCTTGATGGTCAAGGGCTCAAGTTGTTGCAGCGTGCCGGTGTGGTGGTCGCCGTCATTACCGGGCGAGACTCCAAACCTCTGCGTTTGCGTCTGGCGGCTTTGGGCGTTGAGCATGTGCGTTATGGAACTGAAGACAAGGGCCCTGCCGCTCAGGAAATATTGACAGCTCTGGGCCTGGAGTGGCACGAGGCGGCAGGAATGGGCGACGATTGGCCTGATCTTGCCGTGATGCAACGGTGTGCGTTGGCTTGCGCACCGCAAAATGCCCATGTGGAGGTCAAAGCCATTGCCCACTTTGTGACCCATGCCAAAGGCGGTGAGGGTGCGGCCAGAGAATTTTGCGATCTGTTGTTGGTGGCCAGTGGGCGGTATGTCGGCCTGCTGGAGGGCAGCATAGGTCGGACGGCGTGATGCGAACGGCGTGGGAGCGACTGTCGCTCTATGTTCCTGTCATTCTCATGGGCTTGCTGGCGCTGGGCACCTATTGGCTGGTTCGCAGCACGCCGTTGCAGACAGCACCTATTGCGGAGGCGCCCGTGCGGCATGAGCCTGATTACTTCATGCGCAAGTTTTCGGTGAAGACTTTTGATCGTTCAGGGCGTCTGACCAACGAAGTGACCGGCTTGGACGCCCGGCATTTTCCGGATACCGATACGCTGGAGATCGATTCGGCTTTGATTCGCTCCTTCAATGAAGAGGGCAAGCTGACCATTGCTACAGCCAAGCAAGCGCTGACCAATGCCAATGCAACGGACGTGCAGTTATTTGGTGATGCCAAGGTGGTGCGGGAGGCGACGCTGAACGCTGCAGGGCAACCGCAGCCCAGAATGGAGTTTCGTGGCGAGTTTTTGCACATTGTGAAGGATTCGCAAACGATCAAATCTGACAAGCCGGTCGATTTGATTCGAGGCAGCGATCGATTCACAGCAGATTCTCTCGATTACAACAACGTTGATCGCGTGATGCAGCTCAAAGGCCGTGTGAAGGGCACACTGGTGCCGCAGGTTGCAAAATGAAATCATGGGAGAACAGCATGCCCAAACTCGTTTTGATCACCGGTGCCTCCAGCGGTATCGGTCAGGCTTTGGCCTTGCAGTTTTACAAGGCGGGTTATTCACTGGCGCTGGTGGCTCGCCGTACAGAACTCATACAGGCATGGGCTGAGGCACAGGGCCTTCAGCCGGATCGGTACCGGATTTATGGCGCAGATGTATCGCTGCCAGACCAAATGGTGGCATCAGGTCAACTTTGCATTCAGACCCAAGGTGTACCAGATGTGGTTGTCGCTTGCGCGGGGATCAGCATCGGCGTCGATACGACCCAGCGGGCCGACCTTGATGTCATGGTTCAAACATTTGCCACCAACAACATCGGCACAGCAGCGACCTTTCATCCTTTTCTTGCTGGGATGATTGAGCGCGGATCGGGTGTTTTGGTGGGCATTGGCAGTGTCAACGGCATCAGGGGCTTTCCGGGCCATGGCGCCAATTGCCCCAGCAAGGCCGCGCTGATCAGCTATTGCGAGTGTTTGCGCGGCGAGTTGCGCGGCAGCGGTGTGAAAGTCGTGACCTTGTGCCCGGGCTACATTGATACCCCATTGACACAAAAGAACACTTATTCGATGCCGTTCTTGTTGTCACCTGCCGATTTCGCATCCAGGGCCCATCAAGCGATTGAGGCTGGCGTCAGCTACCGTGTGATTCCCTGGCAGATGGGGGTGGTGGCCAAGCTGCTGCGGTTGTTGCCCAATTGGGTGTTCGACAAAGCCTTCGCCGGGCGGCCCCGCAAGCCCAGACGCACTGCTGATTAAGAAAGGTCTGAAGCTTCACCTTGGTGTTCATTAAAGGGTGAATTTTTCCCGGAAATAACAAAAGGGCCACAAGGGCCCTTTTGTTGTTCGATTGGCTATGAGCCAGTCGGGTGCTTAGTAGCTGCTACGACCACCGCCGTAACCACCACCGCCGCCGCCGCCGCTACGGCCACCGCCGCCGCCAGCGCCGCCGCCGTATCCACCACCGCCGCCGCCACCGCTACGGCCACCGCCGCCGCCAGCACCGCCGCCGTATCCACCACCACCACCGCCGCCGCCGAAGCCGCCGCCAGTGCGGGGAGGACGTGCCTCCATCGGACGAGCTTCGTTCACCACGAGACCACGGCCACCGTACTGTTGACCATTCATTCCACCGATAGCGGCTTGCGCCTCAGCGTCGCTGGCCATTTCCACAAAGCCGAAGCCTTTGGAGCGGCCGGTGTCACGTTCCATCATGACTTTTGCGCTGGTAACGGTGCCATGTGCGGCAAATGCTTGCTGCAGGTCTTCGTCACGGAATGTGTAGGGCAGGTTGCCCACGTAAAGTTTGTTGCCCATGAAAGGACTCCTCAAAATAACTCAAAACGCGATGGAGTCCAAAACCGCTGTAACCACGCAATCAACAAACAAATGAAGACTTAAAGCAGACGCGAAACTGACTAAACACCGCAAACTCGCATTGCCGGTTTTCGACAATACCGCAGCATTATGCGGCAAAATTGTTAGCGCACAAAACTATTTTGCAAAAAGCTGACAAATGCAAGGCGTTGGCACTGCAGGTTCAAGGGGTGTCGTGTTTGGGGTGATCTGGCGATTCGGATGCAGACGCGTCGTAGCTACGCCACTGTTTCATGGCGTTGCCCATGGTTAAAAGCTGGCGTTCAAACCTGGGGCACGTCGCGCACATGGCCATGTGCAGGCGCAAGGCCAATCGGTCGTTCCAGGGAAGCAACCGGTCCTCCCGCGCGATCAGGAGCGCGGAGACTTGCTTGCAGGTGCGATTCAAAGGGATCATGAGGTCTCGGGTTGGGCAAACCAATTGAGCTCCAGGCATTCGCGCAAGCGCAGGCGTGCACGGTGCAACTGAACATAAACATTGGTCGGTGTCAGGCCCAATTCCTTACAAATCTCTTCACTGGAAAGTTCCAGCCATTCGCGCATCAAAAACAGGCGGCCCTGGGAGGCAGGCAATTTGTTGACGCAAGCGTCGAGTACTTCAAAAAACTGCCGGCTGCTGAATTGTTGTTCAGGGTTACCCCAATCTGCCGGTGCGTGGGAGAAGTGGCCGTCCGTCTTGAATTCCAGGTAATCCAGCGGATCGGTGTCATCGTCTTCCGTGCTGCCCAGGCCGCTGATTTCACGGCTGTGGTGGCGCAGTGCGTCGATGACCTTGTGTTTCAGGATGCCGACCAGCCAGGTTTTGAGTTGCGAACGGTTCTCGAAGGCTTGCGGTTTGGCCAGGGCTGCCAGGACGGTCTCGGACACGGCGTCTTCGGCCCAGGCGTCGTTCCTCAACTGGAGGCGCGCAAAGCGCAGCAGGTAGTCGCGGTGGCTGATCAGCTGTATTTCAAAGGTGGGCGGGCTGGTAGTTGTCATGATGGCGCTGGCAGTGTAAAGCGCTTGCCTGGCCGGACCGGCAATTTTCTGGAAGCAAACCGGGCGGCGCTTGTAAGAAAGTCACCGGTCACCGGACTAAACCGCAACCAGCTGATTCATTGGCAGTTCAAGAGCCTTGGTCTGGCTGGTTTAGTATTAATTTATCAACCCACTGGAGTATTCAACATGAACCAACGTGCCCTGATGGCCGCCGCCGCCGCTTCCCTGATGTCCATGACATTTGTATCGCTTCCTGCCGCCGCCCAGGCCAAGGAAAAATGCTATGGCATTGCCAAGGCGGGACAAAACGATTGCGCCAATGTTGCCGGCACCCACTCGTGCGCAGGCCAGTCCAAGGTGGACATGGACAAGGGTGAGTGGAAATACGTAGCCAAAGGCACCTGCAAGGACCTCAAAGGTTTGTCACAGGACGAAGCGAAGGCGCTCGTCAAGAGCTGATCGCCACCGGCTTTTTTAGACCGTGTCCCGCGCCATGTCTGACGGGCTGACCGAGGCCAACCGCGCCGACCCGCGTGGCGTGGGTATCGGTTGGCGCCATGCGCATTACGACGAGGTGCTGGAGCGCCAGCCTGCGCTGGCATTTCTGGAGGTGCATTCCGAGAATTTCTTTGGCTGTGGCGGTGCTCCGCTGGCCGTGCTGGCACAGGCGCGCGAGATCTATCCTGTGAGCTTGCACGGTGTTGGTTTGTCACTGGGCTCGGCGGCTGGCCTTGACCTATGGCACCTGGACCAACTGGCGCGGCTGGTGCTGGGCATGCAGCCGGTGCGGGTGAGCGACCATGCCAGTTTTGCCCGGGGACACGCAGGCGGGCGGGCCGTGCATGCGGCTGACCTGCTGCCGATTCCCTTCAGCCACGAGGCGCTGGATGTGCTGTGCGCCAATGTGCAGCGGGTGCAAGACCGGTTGCAGCGGCGCTTTATGGTGGAAAACCTCTCCAGCTATCTTTCCTTGGATACGCCTCCCGACGAGACCGCGCTGGAGGAGGCCGAATTTTTGACTCTGCTGGCCCGCCGCACGGGCTGCCAATTGCTGGTAGACGTCAACAATATTTACGTGAATGCGCTCAACGCCCGGATCAACGGCCTCTCTGGTGATCCGGTGCAGCATTGTCTGACATGGCTTGATGCGGTCAACCCGGCCGATGTGGGCGAAATCCACCTGGCAGGCCACTGCCATGTGAAGGATGCCGATGGCGAGATCGTGATCGACGACCACGGAAGCCGGGTGTGCCCCGAGGTGTGGCAGATTTACCAGCATGCCGTGACCCGTTTCGGACCGGTGCCCACCCTGATCGAATGGGACACGGACGTGCCCGCGCTGGACGTGTTGCTGGACGAGGCCGCGCGTGCCCGCGACCTGAGCGCCGTGGCGCAGCGTGGGTGCGCATGAGCCGGTTGGCTGCGCAGCAGCAGGCCCTGCTGGATGCGCTGTTCCTGTCGCCCACAGAGAATGCTATTGAAAATGACAGTGTTAGTGCAATAAAAACGACGGCTAGAGGGCTAAAAGCCTATAAGTCGAATGCACACGCCTTGGCGGAGCGGGTTTTGCAAGCCGCCTACCCGGTGCTGACCCAATTGCTGGGTGCCCAGAGCATGGGCGCGCTGGCACGGACCTTTTGGCATGCTCATCCGCCCGCGTGCGGGGACCTGACGCAGTGGGGCGGAGCCTTGCCTGAGTTTGTGTGCGCCAGCGAGCAGCTGGCGGGTGAGCCTTACCTGGCGGACGTGGCCCGTGTGGAATGGGCACTGCATGTGGGCGCCAACGCTGCCGATGCCGTGGCCGACTACGCCAGTATGGCCTTGCTGACCCAGCCCGACTCGGGCGAGGTGCGCTTGCAGCTGGCGCCCGGTTGCGCGGTACTGCAAAGCCCGTGGCCGGTGGTCAGTCTGGTCAATGCGCACCTGAAGGGCGAGCCGACGCTGGCAGAAGCGGGGCTGCGTCTGCGCGCGGGCACGGGTGAGGTGGCGCTGATCTGGCGCGCTGGCTGGCGCATGCAAGTGCGTGAAGCGCTGGATGGTGAGTTGGCGCTGATTGGTGCCTTGCTCGCAGGGTGCAGCTTGGGCCAAGCTCTGGACGCCGCGCCCGATCTGGATGTGCCGGCCTGGCTACCCATGGCGGTGCAGACCGGGCTGCTGCTGGGCGTCAGCCTCTCCCCGCCCCTGCCCGCGTTGAACCCGAAATGAAAGCAGCCATGACAGCAGACACCCTGAATTCACGCGGACCTGACTCCCTGTGGAGCCGCCTGTGGCCACGCCGTCTGGGGTGGCGGCTAGCCCTGGGCTTTGGCTCGCTCGTCGCCCTGATGCTGGTGGCTTTGGCGCTGGCGAGCTGGCAGATTCGCTCAGTGACCGACCTCACCCAGCGCTTTGCCACCCAGGACATGCAGCGCTTGCTGCGGGTTCAGGCGCTGTCCCTGTACATCGAAGGTGCGGGCACAGCCTTGCTGCGCCTGATGAACGCCCCGCGAGAGAGTCGCGTGCCCCAGTACACCGAGGTAGACGAACGCAACCGCCGCATGGACGGCATTGTGAGCGCCCTGGTGGATCAACTTGAGGACCCGCAACAGGAGCAAACGCTGCAGCGGTTGGTGGCGGCACGTGCGGCGTATTTCAAGGCCTTCGTGGCTACTGTGGATGAAATCGAGGGCAATGACCCTCAAGCGGCCATGAGCGTTTACGGCGACCAGGTGCAGCCGGCTTTGCAGCACATGCTGCAGGAATCCAATGCGCTCATCAACCGGGAGCGTGAGCGCGTGGAGCACCAGGCGATGCAGGCCAATACCCGCCTGGAGCAACTCGCGCTCTGGGTGGCGCTGGCGTCCCTGATGGTGGTGATATTGGCCGGGGTGCTGGCCTTGCGCACCACCCGCAGTGTGGCGGGTCCGCTGGCTCACCTGGAAGCAGCGGCCAGGCGCATTGCTGCCGGAGACTACGCCAGCCCGCCGCAAGTGACCGGCGTGCAAGAGGTTGACCGGGTGAGCGAAGCGTTGGCCACGATGACGCAAGCCATTGCCGCGCGAGAAGCCGAGATTGAGAAGCTGGCGTTCTTTGACCCCCTGACCCAGCTGCCCAACCGCACCTTTTTGCTCCGACCAGCCACCCATCGGCAAGACACGCCCGGCAGCCTCATGTTGCTGGATTTGGCCCGCCTCAAAACCATCAACGAAACCCTGGGCTTCACCACCGGCGACACCCTCATCAAAGCCGTGGGCCAGCGCACCCAGGCGGTACTCATGCAGGCGGCGAGCAGCGGGCTGATTGATGGCGTACAGCCGCCGGTGGTGGCCCATTTGTCGGGCGGGAGGTTTGCGGCCTGCTTCAGTGCGCCTGACCGCTCCACGGTTGAAGCGCTTCGCCTGCAGATTGAAGACGCCATGGCGCAGCCACTGGTGTGCAGCGGGCACAGTGTGGATTTGAGTCTGGCCTATGGTCTGGCGGACTCGGGCGCTGCGGGGGCACACATTGACGTCAGCACCTTGTTGCGCAACGCCGAAGTGGCCTTGTATGCCGCCAAGAAGGCTGCGCTGGGTTTTGCCTGGTACAGCGAGGCCCAAGAGGCCGCCCGCCTGAGCCACCTGAGCCTGCTGTCTGACCTGCGGGCGGCGGTGACCAGCTCGCAACTGCAAATGTGGGTGCAGCCCAAGTTTTCATTGCACACAGGGCGGGCGGTGGGTGCCGAAGCGCTGGTGCGCTGGCAGCACCCGCAGCGCGGCTTTGTCTCTCCAGCCGAGTTTGTGCCTTTTGCCGAACAAACCGGCTATATCGGCCTGGTGACGCACTGGATGCTGACCCAGGCGTTGCGCCTGTTGGTGGCGTGGGCGCCCACCCACCCCGAACTCAGCCTCAGCGTGAATGTCAGCACGCACGACCTGCAGGACCCCGACTTTTGCAGCCGCGTGCAGGCGCTGATCGAGCAACACGGCGTGCCTGCCCACCGGTTGCACTTGGAGCTGGTGGAAAGCGGCCTGATGCAAGACCCCCAAAGCAGCGTGGCCGCCCTGCATGCCTTGCGCGCGCTGGGGGTGCACTTGTCGATTGACGACTTTGGCACGGGCTACTCGTCCTTGGCTTATTTGCAGCAACTGCCCGTGAACGAACTCAAGATCGACCGCAGTTTTGTAGACGGTGTGGATGGCCTGCCCGGCAGCCAGCGCCTGCTCAAGACCATGATTGAAATGGGACACGGCATGGGCTTGAGCGTCACCGCCGAGGGCGTGGAGACCGAGGCTGAAAAAGCCGTCATCACCGCACTGGGGTGTGATGTGATGCAAGGCTACCTCGGTAGCCGCCCCCTGCACGGGGCGGCGCTTCAAGCCTGGTTTGACGCGCTGCCCACTACAGCGGTCTGACGCCGGGGCGGAAAAGCCCGTTTTGGGCCTCTTCCTACTGAATTCATAATAAAAACGGTGCTAGCCGGCGTATTAATTGCCTAGTATTGTTTTATTTGATAGCGGTTTCCAAGGTGCCGGGGTGCCGTGACTAAAGAGAAGAAAGTCTGTCGAATAGATGAACTCTAAGCTATTGATTTTATAGAGAACTATTTTTGACTCAAAGTCTGTCGGACATCTTTGTATTCATTACTTTCAGTTATCTTTAGTTAAGTAAGTCCGTCGGGTCATATCTGCAGGCTGTTGAAGTATCTGCCATTGCTTTAAAACGAGAAATGGCAGATCTCACAAAACAAGCAGCAAGGGATCGTCCGAGCATCTCACTATCAACTGGCGGAGGCGAGTCATTGGTTTTCAGATCGTAGGACTTCACAAGGAAACCCCTGCAATTCGCTTGTTTCTCTCGCAGGTTTGGGCGTTTTGAGCCCCCCCAAGGCACTTGCTCTGATTGTGGGCGCACACATCCCTTTGCATCTATCAATTCACCGTGCGCCCACAAAAAACTAAGGACAACCCGAACAACGTAACGAACTGCGCCATGTTTATCTTGAGTCCGCGATAGCGCACCGTCGCATGATCAAACTGGTGTTTGATCATTCGAAATGGATGCTCTACCCTCGCCCGAATGGGGTTCTGCGATCAGGGCGGCATTAACAGCGGTGCTGGCCTTGGGTAGCAGCCCTTTTTAAGTCAAGAGTTCATTGACAACGCTGAAGATTTGCTCGGCCAGCTTGTGTGAGCACGGTCAGCATCGTGATGGTTTTCACGGCTGATTTGGTCAAGAAGCGTGAGGGTTGGAGGCTCGATTCCATTGAGTAACTTGACCAAATCAACAGCAAAGTTGGCATTACCTGGTCGGCACTGTGTGGCAACCAGTTCATCAGGATCAATCCATGACCAGCCATGCTTTGCAGAATCTCAGTTTCTTTCGGTTTCTATCAATCATTGACTCAGACTTGGCAAGTCGGGCGCGGCTGCAGGGCTGCAGCTTCTGTGGTGGCGTTCTTCACAGCGCTTGCTACCCCCGTAAACCGCGAGGTTGGTCCGTCGAATTGGAGACGACGGCCCCGACAATACGCCAGAGTTTTTGTTGTGACATCTGCAGGCGGCGAACAACTCCAGAATCGGTGCGTTTTCTCGGGCGACGCGTCTATCCTGGGTTTGTGATTCTTTTATTGAGCGCAATGCAGTCTGGCTTTACAGACACACTGATTGACGAATTGCAGTTGCACCTGGGGGTGGCGCGTCGAACATTGCAACGGTGGCGGCACTGGTGGCGCGAGATATTCGTGGCAACCCCATTCTGGAATTTGGGCAGAGGCTGTTTTATTCCGCCAATCGAGCAAGCCGCGTTACCAATGAGCTTGCTGGATCGTTTCAGCGGAAGGGATGCCCAATCGCAGTTGGTGCGGTGCCTGCAATTTCTCGCACCACTTTCAAGACCTGGCGTGATCACGCTGAATGACGGTCGTTGAGCACCCGCAGAGAATGTCGCACCCCAGAAATGGTCACACAAAGTGAAGCTGGCGGCACAAGAATGGAGCACTGGAGCCTGTGTTTCTTCTTCCGGTAAAGACTGAGAGCAGCCAGCCCCGTGCAGCCGCCCTATAGCCGCTGTCGGTCCTACAGCGGCTTTTCACTAAGACGGCCATCATGACCCTGGTTCGTTTCCGCGCAAAGCAAGAAGTGACACAATGTGAGTATGTGTACAAAAAATGAGAAATCTCGCTTGATCAGGCGTAGAGGGACGGGACCGAATTGATGGGAACTAGTAGTGAGGCCTTCCGCTTCGTCGACCTCTTCGCTGGGCTGGGTGGCTTCCACGTCGCCCTCGATGAGTTGGAGGGACGTGGCGTGTTCGCTGCTGAGTGGGAGCCTACGCTGAAGGCCCTCTACAAGGTCAACTTCGGTATCGACGCTTGGGGTGACCTTAACGACCTGAGCAGCGACGAAATCATCGCCCAGAGCGTGCCCGATCACCACGTCCTTACCGCGGGTTTCCCGTGTCAACCGTTCTCGAAAGCAGGAGACCAACTGGGCTTCAAGGACACAAATCAGGGCAATCTCTTCTTCAAGGTGCACGACATCCTGCGCGTCAAGCGGCCGCGACACTTCATCCTGGAGAACGTGCCCAACATTCTCAAGCACGACGGCGGCCGCACCAGGGCCACGATCATCCGCTTGCTGGAGGAGCTTGGCTACTCCGTCGACGTAGAGCACTTCTCGCCCCACGATTTCGGCATTCCACAGGTGCGAGACCGTGCCTACTTCGTAGGTTCACTCGAGGGTCTCGATTATTTCGAGTGGCCGGCAAAGCACAAGGAACCCACCGAGATTCACCGGGTACTTCGCCACGGCGCACGTTCGAGCCGCGCCATTCCGGAACAGACGCTGCGAGCCATCGACATGTGGGGCGACTTTCTTCGCCGCTCGCCGGCTGCGCTGAAGCTGCCTTCCTTCCCAATATGGGCCATGGAGTTCGGAGCAACCTACCCTTACGAGGACGAAACCCCGTCAGGGGTCTTGGCTTGCAGACCTTTGTGGGGTCTTCGCCAGATGGGCTTCAAGGGCAGCTTTGGCCAGTCCCTTGAGTGCACGATCGAAGAACAAATCAAGAGGATTCCGAGCCACGCCAACCGCTCAGGTGATTTCAATTTCCCACAGTGGAAGCGGACTTTCATCAGGCAGAACCGTGAGTTCTATCAAACCAACCGCTCCTGGATCGACCCCTGGCTCGCTCGATGGAGCCCTCAAGACTTCTCCTCGAGTTTTCAGAAACTGGAGTGGAACGCACAGGGTGAAGACCGCGACATCGACAACTTCGTTCTACAGGTGCGTGCGTCGGGGCTGCGGGTCAAGCGTCCCACGACCTCCCCAAGCCTCGTCGCCTTCACGCAGACTCAGGTGCCCATTCTCGGCGCCAACCTGACGGGCGAACGTCGCTACATGACCCCAGCCGAGTGCGCTGAACTTCAATGCCTTGGCGACATCCAGTTGCCCGAGTCCGACCTCGCCGCGTATAAGGCCCTAGGCAACGCAGTTAACGCCCGCGTCGTCAAGGCGATTGCAGAAAGATTGTTGTGCGGGCTCATCAGTTCCACCTCAAGCATCATCTCTGACATCGAACCGTTAAGGACTACTGCATGACCGAACACATCGAACACGAAGACGACGGCTTAGAAGAGGAGGACCCGCGCGCCCCGTTGTGGGAGAGTATTGCCAACGCAATTGCTACCCTTTCGGATGCAACTGACGCCCCAACTGGAGTCAGGGCAGCGTCTTCCTCTATCCGCAGCGACGAAGTTGACATGACGTCAGATGCGTGGATGCCGCAATTGGCCCAGGTCCAGGACTGGCTTGATCTCGGTCTCTCGCAAAGGCTCCCTGACGCCGGACGCGATGCCTTCCTTGCCGGGCTTATTTCCGGCCTCGAGTTGGACAGCACGGAGGCTCTTGATACCTCGGTGTCCCCGAGCCAAATTACGCCGCTCGCTCTGGAGCGCCTCAGTCAGCGCATTGAATTCGCGGTGCGCCTGCAGAAGACATTCGCAGAGGATATGGAGTCCGACGGAGTAACGCGCGCCTCGGCCACGAGCAACTGGACGAATGCGTGGGAGGAGTCCGACCCGGGATCCGACCAGCTCAGTACCGAGCCTGTCACCGCTACTGCCGACGTGGTCTCCATTAACGAACTCACTACGTCGGACCTAAACCTGACGCCCTCCTACCAGCGTGGTGACGTCTGGACCACAAACGACCGGCAGGCCCTCATCGAGTCGGTGCTTAGAGGCATTCCACTCCCGTCAATCATTCTGCGCGAAGTTGGGCCGTCCGATCCCCACGAGGTCGTCGATGGCAAGCAGCGCCTGACGGGACTACTGCGCTTCGTTGGGAGCCATCCTGCGGCTCTCGAAAAGGTGAAGGCGGCCGATGCACGTCACCCCGCTAACGACCTGCTGAAGAACTTCAAAGAGGATTACCCGAGGTTCAAGATGGCATGGAAATCGCTGGAGGGCGAGAACCTGACGGCCGCTCTGGAGAACGACTATTACTTCCCCTTCAAGCTGCGAAACAACGGCAGTGGTGGGTTGAAGGGGCCCGCCCTAGCGGCGCTACAAGGGAAGTATTACACGCAGATCCTCAAGAACGTTATCAAGGTGGCAGGGTCCGAGATGACCGTGGAAAAGCTGTTCACTAAGACCACCGCTTATAAGGTGCCGGTGATTCGCTACACGCAGGCTGACCCGCGCCAGATCCACGACGTCTTCAAGTTGTACAACAAGCAGGGCGTCCACCTGAACGCGGAGGAGATCCGCAATGCCGCCTTCCACGAGATCGAACTCACCGCGGCGATCCTGACGGCAGCCGGCGATGCCGACCCGCGCGTTCCCGCGGCGAACATTGCCCCATCGCTGGCCAACGTGCCTGATCTCAAGACGATCGGGGATTCCTTCGAGGGCTACGGTATCGGGCGCGCCCGATACCGCCGCACGAAGATCCTCTCCTGGATCTTGTCGCTGCTACTGCTCGACACGGAGGGCCAGAAGGTCAAGAGTACCGCTCGGCAGATCGACGCATTCATGACCAGGGTTCAGGACGACAAGCAGGACCCGCTCCGCAACAGGCTGGTCCTGACTGATCTGTTCGGCTGGCTGACCAGAGCTTTCGACCTCCACGCCCGACACCCCGAGGTTTGGTCTGAGAAGTTTATGGACGGCGGCAAGGGGGCCAAATGGCAAGAACTCC
>JAUXQA010000256.1 GCA_030683195.1 Rhodoferax sp.
TGCGCGCCAAAGCGAAGATTGCAGTGAACAGCGGCACTGGGATCCCGATGGCACGTTGCACGATGCCAGAGTAGAAGTCCACGTTGGGGTAGAGTTTGCGTGAGACGAAGTACTCGTCTTCCAGCGCAATTTTTTCCAGAGCCATCGCGAGTTTGAACAGCGGATCGTTTTCCAACCCGAGTTCTTTGAGAACTTCTTTGCATGTCTCCTGCATCAGCTTAGCGCGAGGATCGTAGTTCTTGTAGACGCGGTGGCCAAAACCCATCAGCTTGACGCCGGAGTTCTTGTCCTTAACCTTCTCCATGAACTCGCCAACCTTGGAGATGCCCCCCATTTTCTGGATGTCTTCCAGCATGTTCAGACATGCTTCGTTGGCGCCGCCATGCGCAGGACCCCACAGGCACGCAACGCCAGCAGCAATAGCTGCGAATGGGTTGGTTCCGGAACTACCGCACAGGCGGACCGTCGAGGTGGATGCATTTTGTTCGTGATCAGCATGGAGCACAAAGATGCGATCCAAGGCACGCTCAATGACGGGGTTGACAACATATTCCTCACAAGGTGTCGCAAACATCATGTGCAAGAAGTTGCCGGCGTAGCTCAACTCGTTCTTGGGGTACATGTAGGGCTGACCGACGGTGTACTTGTAAGCCATGGCCACCAATGTCGGCATTTTCGCAATCAGGCGAATGGCAGAAATCTCACGGTGTTCTGGGTTATTGATGTCAGTGCTGTCGTGGTAAAACGCCGACAAGGCACCAACCAGGCCGGTCATGATCGCCATGGGGTGCGCGTCACGACGGAAGCCGCGCAGGAAAAATTGCATCTGCTCGTTGACCATGGTGTGGTTCGTGACCAGCTTGGAAAACTTGGCTTTGCCATTCGCGTCGGGCAAGTTGCCGTACAGCAGAAGGTGGCAGGTTTCCATGAAATCGCAATTGGTCGCTAACTGCTCAATAGGGTAGCCGCGATAAAGCAACTCGCCCTTGTCGCCATCGATATAAGTGATTGCAGACTGACACGAGGCCGTGGACAAAAAACCCGGATCATAAGTAAACATGCCTGTTTGAGCATATAACTTGCGGATGTCGATGACATCGGGACCGATATTGCCTACATACATGGGTAAGTCAACACTTGGGCTGCCGTTGCTGAACGACAGGGTGGCTTTGTTATCGGCTAACTTCATTTTGACCTTTCGACGGTTTCTCTCAACATATTTAAAACTTCAGACACGTCCGCGCGATCAAGAACTGGATCAACTTGGGCCAATGATTTCCTGGCCAAGTGGAGATCCAGCAGATCGTTATCGCTGAGGTCCATTAGAGCGCCCATACCTTGCGCGTGCTTGACGGTCAACACAGATGCAAAACGATTGAAAAACCGTTCGATAAACAAATCGTTCTCAAGCAATCCACGGCGGCATCGCCACCTTAATTTACTTAAGGTGCGCTCATCAATCAGTTCGTCACCTCTATTCACAGCATCAATCTCCATGCCATCAGACAGTACGCATGACCATCATTTCCTTGATCTTGCCAATGGCCTTGGTGGGGTTTAGTCCTTTGGGGCATACATCGACACAGTTCATGATGGTGTGGCATCGAAACAGGCGGTAGGGATCTTCCAGATTGTCGAGCCGCTCGGCGGTAGCCTCATCACGGCTGTCAGCGATGAAACGGTAGGCTTGCAGCAGGCCGGCAGGACCTACAAATTTGTCAGGGTTCCACCAGAAGCTGGGGCATGAGGTGGAGCAGCTCGCGCAAAGGATGCATTCGTACAAACCATTGAGTTCGTCGCGCTCTTCCGGGCTTTGCAAACGCTCTTTCTCGGGCGGCACGTTGTCGTTGATCAGGTAGGGTTTGATCGAGTTGTATTGTTTGAAGAACTGAGTCATGTCGACAATCAGGTCCCTGACCACTGGCAAGCCGGGCAAGGGCTTCAAAATAATCGTATCAGGCAGTGTGCGCATGTTGGTCAAGCATGCCAGACCATTCTTGCCGTTGATATTCATGGCATCGGAACCACAAACACCTTCCCGGCACGAGCGTCTGAAGGTAATCGCTGGATCTTGCGCCTTGAGTTTCATCAAGGCATCAAGCAACATTCTCTCGCTGCCATCCAATTCGACTTCGATAGTCTGCATGTAAGGCTTGGCGTCGGTGTCCGGGTCGTAGCGGTAAATCTTGAATGTGCGTTTTGACATGAGGTGTTCTCGCTGATCTGATTAACGTTAACTTAGAAGCTTCTGACGGTGAGCGGTATGGAGTCCACCGTCAATGGCTTCATCTGAACTGGTTTGTAGGTCATGGAATTGCTTGCACTGTGCCAAAGACTATGTTTGTGCCAGTCAGTGTCGTTGCGTCCATTTGGATGCTCAGTGGTATCGCCATAGTCGTTGACCGAATGCGCACCTCTGCTTTCACGCCGTGCGGCTGCTGACACGATGGTGGCCTGTGCTGCTTCAATCAAGTTCTCCACCTCAAGAGCCTCAATTCTTGCCGTGTTGAATATCTTGGATTTATCCTTCAAACCGATAGATTTCACGCGGTCTCGCAGCGCAGCCACCTTGGCCACGCCTTCATCCATACTCGACTGAGTTCGGAATACCCCAGCATGCAGCTGCATGGTGGACCGAATATCGTTCGCCACATCCTGCGCATACTCGCCTTGGGTGGAGCTGTCCAGACGCGCTATGCGAGCCATGGTGACATCGGCGGCATTCGCTGGCAGTTCTTTGTGCACCGTTGTCTTGTTGAACTCAACAATGTGATTGCCTGCCGCGCGGCCAAAAACGAGCAGATCAAGCAGCGAATTTGTTCCCAGGCGGTTGGCACCGTGTACGCTGACACAGGCACATTCGCCGACAGCGTAAAGCCCTTTCACGACTTCGCTTGTGTTGGCTGAGTTTTGTGTAACCACTTGGCCATGAATATTGGTCGGGATGCCACCCATTTGGTAATGGATGGTGGGGACCACCGGAATAGGCTCTTTTGTGATGTCAACGTTGGCGAAATTGTGGCCAATCTCGAACACGGAGGGCAAGCGCTTCATGATGGTCTCTGAGCCCAGATGGGTCATGTCTAGGTTAATGTAGTCCTTGTTGGGTCCGCATCCTCGGCCTTCCTTGATTTCTTGGTCCATACAGCGTGATACATAGTCGCGTGGAGCCAAGTCCTTGTAGGCAGGGGCATACCGCTCCATGAACCGTTCGCCATCGCTGTTTCTCAGGATCGCACCTTCTCCGCGGCAGCCTTCCGTCAACAGCACGCCTGCTCCAGCGACCCCAGTCGGGTGGAATTGCCAAAACTCCATATCTTCGAGCGGAATACCGGCGCGAGCAGCCATGCCCAAGCCATCGCCTGTGTTGATGAACGCATTGGTGGAGGCTGCGAAAATGCGACCGGCACCGCCTGTTGCCAGCAAAGTGGTTTTGGCTTCAAAAATATGAACGTCACCAGTCTCCATTTCCAGGGCGGTGACGCCGACTACGTCGCCCGCATCGTCCCGGATTAAATCCATGGCCAACCATTCGACAAAAAAGCTGGTCCGCTCCTTGACATTTTGCTGATACAGCGTGTG
>JAUXQA010000263.1 GCA_030683195.1 Rhodoferax sp.
CCGGGATGTGCAGGATTGGCTCACGATAGCGCCCTTGGGGCTAATAGACAATCTCGGTTCAATATTTTTCATGACAATTTGCTGTTTACGGGTGGGTTCAACGGTCACACAGCGGCGTTTTGCCGGGTCATCTGGTCGTGCTGCTCCATCAGCTGCTTTGGCTCATGGCCTCCGAGCTTGAACACCGCCACAGTGCCCAGCAGGCCCTGCGCCTGCGCTTTCAGGCTGCTGGCAGCTGCGGCAATTTCTTCCACGAGGGCGGCGTTTTGCTGCGTTACCTGATCCATTTGGCTGACGGCCTGACTTTGCTCACGGCTGGCGGCACTGATGCCTCCCATCAGGTCGGTAACGCGGCCGATGCTTATCACCACCTCGTTCATGGTGATTCCGGCGCTGTCAACCAGAGCTGTTACTTCCTCGACTCGTTCATTGCTGGCACTGATCACGGATTTGATGTTCTTGGCTGCACCAGCCGAGCGTCCGGCCAGGTTGAGCACCTCACTGGCCACCACATCGGCCACCACCCCGCCGCCTTGCAGTGCCGTGCTGCTGGCCTCGTGGGCCAGTTGGTTGGCCTCATGAGCATGGTCGGCCTTTTGCTTGACGATGGCGCTGATGGACAGCAGGCGGATGTTGTTGTACATCACGGTTGCGGCATCAAACTCTTGTTTGGCAACAACAAGTTGGAGCTTGATCAACGCGTCAATGCCGGATGCCACTGTGTCATAGAGCGGACGTATTCTTTCTTTGGTCAATTGGTGAGCCTGTGCGGTGTCATTGGCACGAAGCGCCGCCACGGCGGGAAGCAAACCTTCCTGAGAAAACAGGGCACGGTCTTGAGAGAATTTTTTGGCGATGTGAGCCTCATCTGCAGTCAGATGGGTGGCCATGAAAGCATCCCAGATGTTGTCAATCGCTGGTAGGTTAGCGTCGATTTCAGCAGTGTTTTGTGCAATCACCTCGAGGGTGGGGTCGAGCAAGGTGTTGGCAACAGCCAGGCGACTGCGCAGCAAAAGACGCTGGATTTCAGCAACTTGCCCCAAGGGGGGCATGCGGGCTTCACATACCCGCTTCAGTGCGTCGTCAGTCTGGCTGATGCCAAACAGACCGATGCCTCCAATGGTGACCGGCATGGCCAACAGTGCGCTGATCAAAATGATCAGGCGCGAAGAAATTGTCAAGTTGCTCAGATTCATGCCCGCGAGCCTCGCCAATAGCCAGGACGTGCAAAGGGTGCACTGGCCGGTTTGACAAGGCGGGGTCAGGGCCTGACGAGCGTTCCGCCGGGGTCAGGGGCAGGCACGCTGAAATATTTATTCAGTGTAGATCAGTTTAGGGTTGTGGCTTGTCACAGGATCAGGGCCGGACCTCAAGAAGCGTGTCAAAGATTGATGGTTTCAGTGGCCTTGATGATGCCTTGCGCCAGCTCAATCAACTTGCAGCGCTGGTTGCGCGCACCCTGGCGCAGCAGGTCAAACGCCGCCTTGCGTGACAGACGGTGCTGCATCATGGTGATGCCCACGGCGGCGTTGATGTCTCGCTCGTTGTCGAGTGCAGTTTGCAATTGCTGGCGTGTGGTTCTCAGTGCCTGCAATTCATTGGCGCGCGCCAGCGAAGCCTCAATCATTGGAATCAGCTGCGCTGGGTCAATAGGTTTTACTGCATAGCTCAACGCCCCTTGTTGGGTGGCTTGCATGACAGTAGCCTGGTCGCTATAGGCGCTGAGCATCATGAAGGGAACGTGGTCCAGTTCGCGGAGCCGCTGTGCCAGGGTCAAGCCACTTTGGCCAGGCATTTGAACGTCAAGAATCACCAGTTGGGGCCGTTGGTGCCCCTCCGTTAACCAGTTTTCTGCCTCGTCTGCAGACTCTGCTGTGCTGACTTGGTAGCCCGCCAGAGCCAAGGCGCAGGCCATGGTTGTCAAGACAAGTCGATCATCGTCCACCAGCAGCAGGTGCGGGCCGGTGGCGGGGTTCTTGTGGTGAAGTGTTGCCATGTTAGTTTTCAGTATCAAGAGTCAGCACGGGCGCTGAAATTAACAGCAGGGTGCGCACCTGGTCGCCACATTGCGCCAGTGTCACGGTCAGGCCCAAGCGCGGGCGAAGCGATTCAATTAGTTGCAGTCCGTGGTGTTGCTCGGTGGGGTGATCCTTGTCGTTGTGAAGGTCGCCTGCGTTGAGAATAGTCAGCTCAACACCCTCGATGCCAAGGCCTTGGCGCAGGGTGACGATGACTTGCCCGTTCGCTTTGCCGCCATGTTTGACAGCGTTTACCAGCAACTCGCTGATCACCAGTGCGACGGAGACAGCTTCTTTTTCAGTCACCACGCGACTGACCCAGTCGCTCGGGATATCGATGGAGATGGCTGTTTGCCAGAGCACACTGGTGGCCTGCGCGATCTCACGAGTCAACTCGCACAGGCGCACCCGGGATTTTTCGTTGCGGCCCCGCAATCCATAGACAACCGAAATGCCGTTGAGGTGCCCTGTTACCAGTTGGATTTGCGCTCCGATCTCCGGCTTTTGGCGCGCAAACTGGCGCAGCAAGCCCCCGATGCCTTGCAGGTTATTTTTGATACGGTGGTGCACTTCGCGAACCAGCGCCTCCTTGTGCGCAGTCTCGTGCATGGCACGCTGTTGGTCCTGCTGGTACTTCAGGGTCTGATCAGAGAATGTGATCACATAGTGAGTGGTGTGTCCCTTCGGGTCTTTCACTGCTGTGGTGGTGCCTTGGGCAAAGAGGTCATCGCCGTTTTTGTGTTGGACCCAGCGATCGCCTCGTTCCTGTCCCGCGGTGTCGGTTTCTCGCCAAATGTTTTCATAAAACGACGCGGGGTGTCGTTTTGAGTACAGGGCGTTGAAGCTTTTTCCCAGCAACTCTTGCTCGGTGAAACCAGAAATCTCCGTAAACGCCCGGTTGACTCGCAAAATCTGACGTTGACTGTCCATCACAACGATGGCCTCTTGCGCCTCAAAAGCGACAGCCGCAATGCGGAGTTCTTGCTCTGCTCGCTGGTGTGCGGTGATGTCAATCAACACCAGTCGCAGCACAGGCGCGCCGTCCTCTCCCATTGCTGCAATGGCATCCACTCGCACAAAAAATCGACTGCCATCCTCCTTCATCATCCGCAATTCGCTTGCTTGAGGCTGTCGGCATTCAAGCAGCTGCTTGTGCAGCAAATAAAAGGAGTCGCGGTCTTCCCAGTCAATGAAGTGGTTGAGGTTTTGTTTGATCAATGTGCTTCTGGTGACACCCAGCAGTGCTGCAGCCATGAGATTGGCATGCAAGATCAGCCCTTGTTCACTGACGGTCACGTAGCCAACGGGTGCCAAATCGTAAAAGTCGAAGTAGCGCGCCTGGGCTGTGTCGCGCTCAGCCTGCGTCCTGCGCAGCTCCTCGTTCTGCATTTCCAGTTCAATTTGGTGGACGCGCAGTTCGTGGATGGCCTCCAGCATGGCATGCGGCGACAGAATCTCGGAGTTGGCTTTGGCGTCCAGTGCAAATGTCCGGGCCATTGCTTCGGCCCTTTGGCGCAAAGCGTGTTCAGCGTTCGGTGTTTTGTTGGTTGAAGTCATGCGTTTGTAGTCTTATGGACCCTCCCGTTTCTCGCTTTCAGTATATCGAGTGGCGCAGCCTCCGGAGGGTGACTTGCCGCCTTGGGTCCTGGTTCAAAATCAAGGTTTTTTTGAGCAAGAAAACTATGCCACTGCAACAACGACAACTCGGCCCATTTCAGGTCTCCGCCATTGGCCTGGGTTGCATGAACTTGAGCCATGCCTATAGCGCGCCGGTATCGGCAGAGCA
>JAUXQA010000265.1 GCA_030683195.1 Rhodoferax sp.
ACCCGTATGCGTACCTTAAGGATGTGCTGGCACGTTTGCCAACGCACAAAAACAGCCGCATTGATGAACTGCTGCCGCACCACTGGGCTCCCCTGATCAGGTAATCGTTACGCCGTCAACGGGTGTTCGCCGGACGCATACTCAGAAACGCCTGGTGACATAGAGCCACTGATGTTGCTTGAGGGCTTTCTTTTCCTTGCTGGAAAGCCGTATTCATGTTTTCTGTCCTGATCTTGGCGATCAGGTTGAGAACATCGTCTGGCTGACGCCGGGCCCATGCCGCGACGATTTCCGACGTGAAGAACTCGACATGTGATCGAGCTTGCCAAATGGCAAGTCCAATCAAGACGACCCATTTACTGGGTCCTTCAGGTGGTTTTACAACAGCGAAGTGCATGTTGAGGATGGACCACATTTTCATGTGGCCAGTGACGGAAACGTTAGTTTCCATGCGCAAAAATTGGCGAGCTTTGACCAAAAATGGCATCAATTTCATGAAAATCTCCTTGCCTGAAAAGGCGAGAGGCAAGGATATCTCCCGACGGGAAATAAATCCCGGCCGGGTTGGCAAAAACGTTACCGGGTGACGCAGGGCCACTCGGTTGCACCATGAAGTGCGGTGAGAGCTTGCATTGCTGCAAGAGGTCTTTGGCAGACAAAAATCTGCTATCTCTGTGGCGACTAGTCACAGGACATCTTTGGCCAGAAGGCTGAAGTGCATTCACTATACGCCAGTTTGCATGCGCCTCTGTGAGTTCCAGGGGCAGCAGTGCAAGTTGGACGCGAACAGGTCGCCGATATCACGCAATTGCTTCAGCAAAGATCACACGACACGCCGGTTGTGCAATAGAGCCCATGAGCGTTTAAGGCGGGTCGTGAAACTCAGCTGCTGCGGCGCTGGCCACATATATTGATGACGCGTTGAGGCCAATTGTTCGAATTCAAAAGCCTTCTGATCCAGTAAGGCAATGAGTTCGCATTCCTCACCCTCAGCATGCCATTTCTTTTGACGTGGGCTGCTGACATCGGGGCGCTCCACTACGCACGTTGAAGGCATGGTGACGCAACCGTCGACTGAGCGATTGAGTACGATCCATTCGCCATCTTCCAAGGCCTTGCGCGACGAGTTTTGCCGATCTCTGGATGCGATCAGCGCGCTGCACCAGGCTATGTCTTCAACTGCTATGTCGTTTTCAATAACGACACTCCAATTTCCATACGGTCCGTAACACCAGGAAGATAGTATGTCCGTAGGAACCGAAAACGTTGGGCGTTTAAGCTGTGCAGCTGCACTTGCAAGTTGGCTGAAAAAGGTGGCGTAACCGATTTGAGTGGCATAACCTGCGACACATTGCCCTTCGTTGTACAGGCTTCTGTTGAGCCTAATCGTTGTGCAACCCAGCGAACGCAAACATGTCTGAGTGTGCTTGTACAGTTCAATTGCGTCAGCCACTGCATCTCTGATGACTTTTTCGTCAATTCTGCGAAACGCAGAGTCAAAATCTTTGTTGAATGCTTTGCAAAAACACCTGTCATGCTTCCAGGGTAGACGATAGATATCGAATGCGCGCATGGCAATCAATGTCAGAAGAGGCCTTGCCGACCCATGGTCATTGTTCCAGTTGGAGAGTCCAAATTTGTCATCCAAACCGTCACCATAGGTTAAGAGCTCGTACAGAAAATCATTTTTGATCGTGTATTTTGCGAACCGTTGTAATTCAATATTCAGGTTGGTACGTTCATTGTTTTGCATGTTTTTTATCCAGGCTGTTTAAAAGAGCCCAAGGAAGATGAACGTGCCCGACCGGGCGATGTTCGCCCTGGGCAGTTGATGTGTTTTGACCGCGAGGGTCAGTGATGAAATGCTGTCATTTGCGCTTGCGCGCGGGACAACCAAATAGCCGAAGCCATAGTCTTTGCAGTTTAACAAAAAGCGAGCCTCAAGGGTACCGGCTCACGCCAGTGCTGGATTCTGGAACTTTGCGATTGTTAGCCTCGAAGGCCTCTGACACTCGCATGTTCAAGAGCGAACGTGCCGGCGCAAGCTTCTGCTTGCGCATACGCTCAATAGCGCGCCAAGTCGGCCAGCCGGCGCCCACCCCGGAACCTCCAACAGAGTTCCAAATCAGGTCTACACGTAACTTACAACACCCCTGCCCCGACCTACTCCCCCTCGCCTTCCTAAACCCCTGATCGACCGGGCCCCCGGCTGGGCCGGTAAATGTGAGGTCGGCTTGAGGGGGGGGGGAGGTTTATCAAGGATATGAGGTCAGACACGATGCCATTTTTCGGGGGTTGACGTAAGGCAGGTGCGTGGTAAGTTACGTGTAGTCCCTGTTTTGTAGCTGGCTCAACAGGTTCATTCCCCATTCAAAAAATCAGTCATGACCACACAACTTCAAAACCCTGCCGGCGTGCCGCGGGAACTGGCCACCGGGGCGCTGCGCCCGGGTTGCACCATTCGTCGTATGTCGCGAACCGAGTCCGGCCCGTGCCCACCGGCCAGCGCACACCCGCCCATCGACTATCAGCGACCGGGCCAGATCTTCGCCCTTCTCTACCGGACTCTGGTTCAAATCATCGAGGACTGCGGGGCCTGCTCGCGCCTGGACCTGGCCATGATCCCGGCCCTGTCACGCTACAACGCCTTTATCATCGAGCGCGCCTTGGACACGGCCGAATACCATGGGCTCATCCGCAAGATCGGCCTGGTGCACCCCAATGCGGCCGTCGAGGACCCCGATGCGCAGCCGATAGGCATCTATGACATCGAGCCACTGGGCCCCATCGACCGCGACGACACCCAGGACACCATCCGTCGCGCCCTCGCCCGGCGATGCACGCTTGAATTGTCCTGGTTTTGCGTAACCACCAACCCTCCACCGAGCCTCTGAAAATCTCATGACAACGCCCGCCCTGCCCAACGCCGGTCAACTGTTTGAGGACTGGATCAGCACACGCGAACACGCCAGCTACGATCCCCTGTCGCGCGCCGCCGCCGTGCCCTACAGGTATATCTGGAAACGCTGGTGTGACTGGCTGCAGGAGCAACCCGGCAAGCCAGTCGAGTTCGCCTACCTCAGCGCCAGGGAGTTCGATGTGCAGCAGTTTCTGCAACACGGATCAAGCCCCGCGTCTTCAAGAAAATCACGCTCAGCCCCGACTTCTCCGGTGACACGCCAGCGCTACGGTCGCGTGCTTCGAGAGCTCTATCAGCATGCCATCAGCTTTGGTCACATGAATGCCAGCAACCCGGTCACGGATGCGGCCATCGGGATGCCCCCCACGGAAGTTGAACGAGGTGGCCAGATCCTGCCGCCGCGTGTCTTCGAGACGCTGTACCTGGTGTTGCCCACAGACCCCACGCCTTATGAAAAACGCGACCGGGCGATCATGCTGCTGCTTTTGGAATGCGCCCTGACACCGGGGGAGCTGCGCAGCCTGAAATTGAGCGATGTCAGCAAAGACACCGCCAACCCGGGCCAGTACGTCCTGCGCCTGGACGGGCCGCGCGCCGCCCAGCAACGTGACATTTCCACTACCGGACTGGCGGGCTACGCGCTGCACCAATGGCTGGTGCACCGCCAGGTCATGCGCCGTAGTACGGAGGTGATTTTCATATCCGAAAAGAGGGGGGCTATGACGCGCCGGGCTCTATTTGGCTTGGTCGCCAAATACATTACTCTTGCTTGCCAAACGGTTCGAACTGATGTTCCCAACCACCTCGGACCCATGGTGATCCGCAACAACTGCATCGTGCGTTGGATCAAAAGCGGCAGGCCAGTGATCGATATTTGCCGCCTGGCAGGTTTCAAGGACGAGAAAAGCTTCCTGCGCGGGTTGCAGATCCACTTGCATTAGCACCCGACAAAAGTAGGCAGCCCCTGGAGCGGTGATGTTTGGAGACGCTGCTGCTGGCTACACTGATATGGTTCTCACACACATAAAATTCATCAGGGGGCTACTCATATATGGAAACCGCGACAGTACTTGCAGCTTTACAGGGGAGCTACGCCTTCATTAAGGAAGTCGGAGGCTTTGCGATCAATGAGCGTGACCGCCTGAAACTTGCGTCCATCCAGATTGATCTCACGGACAAAATCATGCAAGCTCAAGCCGAGCTCCTTAAGGTACACGACGCCGTCACCAACAAAAGTATTCTCCTGCGCGCTGCTCAAGAACGCATTAGCGAAATGGAAGGCAAGCTTCACGAGCGAGGCCGATATGAACTTGCAAAACTGGGCACTGTCGGGGATTTCTTTGCGTATAAGCTCCGTGCGCCGAGCGAACTCACGGAGCGGACCAACGAGCCAGAGCATTATCTGTGTCAGCCGTGCTTCGATGCCGACAAAAAGAGCGTTTTGCACGTTGGGAAATTCAGTTGCGTCTGCCACTTGTGCAAAGGCACCGCCAACATTGCCGCTCTGCCCGTGCGAAACAACCGCATTGCCTCGTTCACCGGGCGCGAGTGGTAGCGATTCAGCTTCAATCATCTCACGCCACCCCGTCTCAAGAGTATGAAAAGGTGGGTGGATTTGGATCGGTGATCAATCGTTGTCGATTCGACAACCGTACGACGATCGACATGTCGACGATAGCGCCGGTGCGAAGCAATCCGCTGGAGCGATCGAGATATCCTCGTTCACTACGTTTTCAATAACTGCTTGCTAATGGTGACCGGGGGCTTGGATCTGAAAATAATCGGCAAGGATTTGCACATGCAGCAAGCCGGGCTGAGGGTTTTACCAACGGCAATCTTTTACAAGGTTTCTTAGGGAAACCCAGTTTCATGTGACGCCCTGTCCTTTGACCACACTGGCGATGGCCGTCTTTCAACAGATTTCGAAGTAAATGCCCTTTTCCCGCTCAGTGTGAGCGGTTTGGCGAAAGGTTTCAAGGGTGTATGTCAGCACGCTCACAGCCGCCCGCTGGAATCGTTTTAGCCAGGGGAAGTCTGGTAGCCAGTTCAAGGACACCTCAACGAACCAGACCGCACCAGAGGTTATTCACTTCGCTGGCTTGTACGCGTTTCTTTGCGCGCTCTTCGATCGCTACGACAAATTCCTCCCTCGATAAGAGGGTTCTGCAACTTGACTTTTTGCTATTACCGTCATCGTTGGCCAAGATCGCCGCACGGTCTTGCGCTTCAAGTTGCCAGTCTTCAAGCTCATCGACACTGATCTGGGCGCATTGGTCCTCGTCGCTGGCGAACCTATTTGTTTTACGCAGCATTTTTCGCGCCTTGAGTCCGGCAAGCAGGAATCGCTTGCCATCACTGGTCAGCTTCCAGAAGGCATCCTTGTTTTCGATGGTCCGCTGTCCATCCATTTCCAGCAGGCCTATCGCACAGGCCAGTTCAAGGTTGCTTTGCAGCGCCCGGCTTCCTTCTGCGGTTGGATGTTTGAATCGCTTGAGCAGTTGCTCAGTCGTGACGGTCGTGACTATTTCGTCGTGGCCCGGTTCAGTCGCGTACGCGGCAGAACGCACCTGCAGGTCGGTCAGATGGGCGATCTGGACGAGCAAGACAAACACTCGCGGAAAGGTGTACGTGTGTCTTGCCACCACCTCGACTTCCTTCGCCTGACGCGGTGTCAAGCCATTGGGGTAAGACACTTCGAATTCGAGGCTTGCCTGGATCGGTTGGGTGGCGGCTCGCTTCTGTGCTTGCGTTTTGGTTTTCATGGGTGTCCCTGGAGTCCGTTTGGCGTTCTCGTATCTGTCTGCTTTTGGTTCCTGCGCAGCATGCCACGCCTGGACTGGATCACCATCAACCAACCCGTATCCTTGGCCGAGCAAGCAAGCCTTTTGGCCAACTTGACGCGCCTGCTTGTCGTTTAGTTTGGAATTCACCGCTTTTGCCGCCCGGCTCGTCGTTTCCTTCAACGGTGCAACAGCCTTGCCCCTGGTTGGCGTTGTGGGTTCAAATTTCCCGATCACACCCGGTTTCCTCACAGCAAAAACACTGTTTTTCCCATTTCCTGGCTCCTGCTGCGTGGCATCCAGTTCACAGGATTGCCAGGGTGCTTCACTATTCTCGCTATCGAATAGGTAGTTTGACTTGGGCAAACCATAAGGATCTGCGAAAAGCCGATTCGCTGCGCTCATGCCATCTCCCCTTGCACCAGTTCGCCAGTCTTGCGCCCTTTGTTTCCGCTCAGCAAACCCAATCCAATCAACTCGAATGTAGAAACTTCGTTGCTCACACCCATCATGCTCACGGCGGTACCGACCACACCCAGCAACGTGCCCGCACGGGATGCCATCTGAGCGACGATCGAGAGCGCAACCGCATCAGCTTGTCCTTGTGTCTGGTTTGTTTGTGCAATGGCGTGATAGCCCAGGACGAGGGTTCCGACTTTGCTCACCGGCTCGCCATCGGCCACGCTGCCCAGCACACAGACTTGCGATAGCCCCGCCTGTTCGGCCATGGCCTGAATCACGGGATCTTGTTCCAAAACAGTGATGAGGATGTCCATATTTTCCTTTTTTACGCGGCTAAAGTTCAGGTGGCTTCCAAGGTAGGCATTGGTAATCACGGTGCGGGAATGACCCAATCGCTCAGCAATGTCCATTCGCGCTGCTTTGTCGACGGCCGGATCCACGTACTTTCCGCCCAGCACCGGTGCGTCCACGCCGGTCATGCGTTTGTAGATTTCGCACGCATAGCCATGGCGCAGTCCATGCGTGGTCACGCCCAAGGATTTTCTGGTGATGCCAGCTTTGCGCACTGTGTTGTAAAAGTGGTTTGTTGCTTGAGTAAGCGTCAATCCCTTTTTCGCAACGATTAGGCCCAGAGGGTGGTCCTTTGCGATTTCCCTAGCCTGCTCCATCACGGCCCTTTGTTCGTCGGTCTCGATCGGGACCAGGCGCGGGCGGCCGCCTTTGGTGCCGTCCTGTACGTAGAGACAATCGCCGCGCTGCGCCTTATCTGGCCGAAACATCAAAAACTCTTGCACACGCACACCAAATGCTTTTGCAAGTCTGAGTTGCAGTGCCGTAACCGGGCTCACCAATTCGATTTGGGCCAGGTACATCTCAATATCAATCTGCTTGCTTTCCCAATCCTTGGGCTCGGTTGGTGCGTGGCGACGCTGAGCTGCTGATGGGTTTTCCAACAACAACGGCAACCGTGGGCACAGATCAGGCTTGCCAATCCAAATACCAAACCGGCGAACAGTAGTGTTCACGTTGGCCATCCAGCTCGCACTCCAGCCTTCTTTTTCAAATGCAAGGAACATCAGCTTGATCTGCTTTGCACTGATTTCCTCCAGATTCTTGACTGCGAAATTCATCGCTGTAAGCTTTTTTACAGCAGTCGCCAGCCTCACTCGGTAAGCCCGGTCCGTCTGGCCGCTGGCAACTCGTTTGCGTCCCGTGGCAGCAGGGATGTAGAAGTGATCGAAGAACTCTTCAATCTGGCGCAGTGGGTCGCCAGGATGGCTTTTTCTCACCAACTGCATCACCTCACTGCCGAGTCCAGTTTCTTTTTTCAAATGGCGAACGATCGCAGGCCCCTCACCCAGCGGTTTTTTCTTCAGCTTTAACGTTGATATGGCAGCACGATAAGCAGCCTCATGAAACTTGGGCGGTTGGTTAAAAGGTGCCGTGGGCATGTTGGTTCTCCAGTTGGTGCAGTAATCGGGCGTGAGCTCCTGGATGTCGACTCGATAGATGACATGCAGCAGCTCACCACAATGGCAAAGCAAAAAAATCAATCAGTCAATTGGTTGGGCAGTTTGGGTTCCAGACTCACCTATACGGTGCCGGCAACGGGAAGGATCGTTAGCATGACTTCCTGCCGCACCTCTTTCCAGGAGGGGGCCTCCGCTGCTCGTAAGCAGTGGACATTGGTATCCCAGACAGGGGAGAGATACCAAGGGTTTGTTTGTGACTGAAAGCGTCACCCTGACACACCCGGAGTTGGTGTGAATGTCTTTGTCTTTAAAGTCGCCCTGCCCGGACGCGCTTCCATCTCCACTGGCTTGTCACATGGGGTCATCCGCATAACGGATGGGCTCATGGACCACAGGACTCACATTCAGATTCGCTGAATATGACTTGCCCGCGTCAGTGGTTGGTACGACAAAAAATTAGATTCAGGTGGCCGAGTTGAAGTTCTCGTGCCGGCTGCTTGGCTTTAGGCCAAACAGAAATGGTTCTTTGTAAAAACCATGGAATTTTTCATGCTGCGCACACCAAAAAAGATGTACTTGACCCTACTGTGATGCTTGATCACAAAGGTTCCTTGGCCTTCTATTGGAAAGCTCAGTTTGCTTCTAAAGGAAGCTGTCGTTGGTACATAGACCTTAGACCAGACCTGCTAGGCCCATTTTTTTTCGATACTTTTAGGGATGTATCAACCACAAGTTGCTGGTGAGCCAGCTCTACCTCCATTTGGAAAGTATTTGGATTCTAGCAACTGTTTTTGAACTTTTTGGGAAATATTTTTTTAGCGTGACTTATGATTTTCAGTGCGTTTTTTGTAAATGACGTTTTTTTGAATTTTGTCCCAATGAGGATTGGATTTCCCCCCTGTCTCTCTCTGATTTCTGAGGGTAAATCGGAATGCAGTACGACCTTGTACGGATGGGTTTTTACCTCAATCCCGGCTCTTATTGGTCACGAGGTAGGGCTGGATGGAATTTTTGTGAGGCACAAGATGTAGTGGTTGGGCACTGCTAGTTCGGTGTGGCCAGCGCCTGCCAGTTTGTGGCAGCGCCTGCCAGTTTGTGGCAGCACCTGCCAGCTTCTGCCAACAAAGCACTGAATTGCTGCTTAATCGTAGGCCTACGCCGAATAAGGGGGCCGCTATAGGTGTTTGTAAGGACACCATATCCAGGCGGCTTCTTATGATTTCTCCATCAACAAGGAGTTTTTATGGCGCCCCCCTCGGTTACACATTCCATGATCCCGATTGCCGGTCTGGACATCGGATTCTTTTCCACGAAGTTCACGATTGGTTCGGCAAGCGGCCCATCAGGTTCACAGATTCTGGTAGACCATTTCCCGTCGCTTGCAGCCAAGTCGGCTCACAAGACGCTGCCTCATCTTCCAAACGCCGCAGCCCTGGATGGAACAATCGTGACTGTTGGCGAAGTGGATTACTTCGTCGGCAAATCGGTACTTTCCATGATGGGGGCAGCCGGCGGCGCACGAGCAGCGTCGGACAACTTTTGCCAAACACAGACCTATTACGCTTTATTGTTGGGCGCCTTCCATTACATGGCGGCGCACCAAGGTGGCACAGGAAATCTGGTTATCGGCACTCTCACTTTGGGCCTTCCGCTCAATACCGTCTTTACCCATGGTGAATTTGTGAAAACTTTGGCCGAGCGGGAGCACACGATCCCATCGCCCGGTTCGCCCGATAAACAGATTAAGGTTTTGGTACGCAACGTGATCGTTGTAGCTCAGCCACAGGGCGCAATGGTTAACTACACAAGCGGTTTAAAGCGCGTGGTGAAGGCTGACGAACAGGCATTGGTCCTGGATATGGGCGGGGGAACCTTCGATTGGTTCATCTGCGACGGAGAATTTCAGCCAAACTATTCACTGTGTGGAGCAGCACCAATCGGCGCACTCGCCTGCGCAAGTGTCATCTGTGAGCGCATCCAGGCCGGCCTGAAGAAGGACCCGCGGACGCTTGAGAAAGTGGATCGTGCGCTCCGCAACGACGAGCCCACTGTCAGGATCACTGGTGTCGATCACGAAATGGCTTCCTATTGGCCACTGGCCGAAAGCCTGATAGAGGAAGTTCTTGAGCAAATGCAGAAACAGGTTGGATCCCTCGCTGGGATGGATCACATTTTGCTCACTGGCGGTGGTGCCGGCTTGCTGCACCGGGTCGTACGAAAGACCCTCTCGGATTTCGCACGGATCACGGTCATAGACTCCGACCCGGTGTTTTCGAATGTCAAAGGTTTCTATCGGATTTCGAAAATGATGAGCGAAAGTTGATGGGATGAGATTTCGTGCAAGCATTTCACTCGTGCGGTACCGCCACTCCGAGTTGATCGAAGCCTTGGAAAACATCGCCGTCGGCGAGCGGGCAAGCTTTCTGTGCGACCTGGCAAGCGAAGCGATCAAGGCCAGAACGCATCACAATCAATCCGCGAGCCATTCGACTTCAACTCCACAAGTTTCGAAAACTATCAACAACGCGTCCAGTTTCATCGCCCCTGACGTGGCAGATTCATCTGCTGAAGCGCGCCACATACCTCGAACCAAACTGGCGCGTGCATTTGCGATGCCGAATCTCAGTAAAACGCCATGAAGTCGTTCCAACTTTGCGAGCCAAAGTCCCTTGACAACAGCACTTTATGTGGGATTCTGAGTCCATGCACCAGATCTTCTGGCCAACATTGACACACGAAGGTATCGAAAAATGACTCTCCACTCCACTGACCATCAAGTAAGTCCCGCAGGCCTGCGAGCCTCAGATTTCCGGTTGCACGCCATAGATCTGGATCCCGGCCTTGTTTCGCAGCCAGAGAACTTTGCAACCGAGGTGCCGGCTGTGCGAATCGCGGCGCCCGATCACTGGCTGTTCAACAGCGAGGACTACCGCAGCGTCATGAGCGATCTGGTCCAAACGGTGAGGGAACTCAATCGGCTAGGTAATTCAGGTGATGTCCGTTCCGATACAGAGATCGGCGCCGACCTGATCGAAGGCATGGGACTCTGGGAGCATCCTGAGCCTCACGGCCCCTGGGGCAATGCCCGATTCATGACCAAGTTTCTTTTGGCCTATGCGAAAACCTATCTCCACGCCAAGGCACACCAAGGCGTGCAAATGCGCAAGAACCTAAAACAAGCCTATGTTTCGGACCACTAAGCCCCCCTCCACCATCCAATTTTCTTTCCGTCGCACGATTGGCAGCAGCAGGTTTCTGCGCGGCGTCTTGGGAGCCGGCTTGTTTGTTTGCTTAAGCGGACTCTTCCCTTCGAAAACGCTGGCCCAGTCCACAAGGGCGCCCAAGCCGCCGCCGCCTGCACCCTTTTCCACACCGAACGAAAAGTGCATTGTCCCGGCGTCCATGCACCACGGCGTGAATTTTCATGTGTTGCGCGCCATCCTAAAAGTCGAATCCGGATTGAATCCAAATGCGGTTGGTCACAATAGCAATGGCACGATCGACGTCGGCATGGGCCAACACAACTCAATGCATTTTCGGGAATTGGCCAAGTTTGGAATTGCCCCAGGACATCTTAAAGACGCATGTATAGCTACATACGTGGCAGCTTGGCACCTCAAGAGGAACATCGTCAATAGCGGCAATACTTGGCGCGGTATCGCGAATTACCACAGCGCGACACCCTACTTCAACCAGCGGTACCAGATTCTGTTGAAAAACGAGCTTATTCGTTCTGGTGCACTGGCCGGTTCGATACAACCAGTTCCATCCATTTCCAGAAGCGGCAGCGCTCACCCCAGCAGCCCCAGTGTTTCTGGGCGGTCGGTGGCGAGCTCCCCGTCGATGATCGTTTCCGACATGCAGTAAGAGTGACCTCCCTCTATCATTTTGCGTAAAACCCACCGGCTGGCATCGGCAAAACCTGAACGAAAAAAGCCCCGACCACATTTTCAGTGATCGGGGCTTATTCAATTTTGATGATGAGTGGGCTGAGTGCTAGTCAGCAGTGCGGGTCAATGGCTGGTGGGCAACACGTTTTTCACGTACGGGGCCAGCAGCTTCAGGGTTAATTCGATGAATTGCTTGTACTGATCCTGACCGGAAGAAAGCAATTTGTCGACGGACAAGTTGGTGATATCTGACATAGCGTCAACCAACGCTTGCTCGGCTTGCCTGGCAAGATGCTCCGCGACCAGTAAAGGACACTGGTCTTCGTTCGCGACATGCAGACGCGCGACCACCCGCGCTAGTTTGCATTTTTGTTCATACAAAGCGAAGTTGGCAGATGTCATGAGATAGGACATTTTGGGGTCAAGGATGACCTCGCTTCCGAGCCTGTCAGCGAACCGGGGTGCTATTTTCCAGTTGCCCAAGGCCAGGATGCTTGCTTGATACTCAAGGACGACTGGGCGTATCGTTTGCACGAAGGCCATTGTCAGGAAAACGGTTTCCGCGGCCGCGATCATCTCGGGCGTGGGTTTGAATTTTTGCATGGATGCAATTTTGAAGTGAAGCGCAATTACGCCGGCGTGCGACGAATTGAACTGAAATGAATAGCCAGCACCATTGCCTGGAAGACAGCGGGCTTACTCGCAACCTGATCGGTAGTCAGGAGCTCAGACCACAAAGGGTTTGCGCTTGAGGATGGATAAAAAAACCTAGGCTGAACATCATGTGAATGATCAGCCGGGGTTTGTGAGTTTTTCTGTTCAGAAGCAGGGTAATGCTTATGGTGCGGTTGGATTCAAAACAGCCCAATCCGCATTCTTTCGATCATCCTTCGCATCGATACGGCGTTGATTTTCGGCAACGGCATCCATGACCTCATCGAGAACATCAGGAGCAAGGATCTTTAGATGCTGCCGATATTCGAACTGACACTTGACACTGTCACCAATGGCAACAGCAGCACAGTAGCGCTCCACCGGGTGACTCAAGAGTTTGAGTGAGTTGACATCTTCTTCAACAATCAGGCGAGCGGTAGCTGAGTCAAGCGCATCGGTGGGAACAACCATCAAACCATCGTTGTTGGTTTCGATTGCTTTGCGGGCCTGCACCTCCAATTCGCTTCCAATACCTGATTGGTTCTTGCCCTGCAGCTGATTGATAAACCGGATAGTCCACTTCGGTAGCAAGGGCCAGTTGTTGGTGTGAGCAATTGTTGTTTGTTTCATAAATTCTCAAGGAATGAAATAGGTCGAGTCAGTTGATCGATAGTTGTTCTAACTGATCCAGACTAGCTTCCAGCGAAAGCAGTTCACAACGGCAGTTGCGCGACCTCGCCGGGGACATGACGAGTGATGCCATGGCCAACGGGCAACGAGATGCGTGCATGCGGCATCGCGGTACAGCACCGTGTCCTTTTTGTGCTTCATTCCGTGCCTCAGATCGATGGGGTCGACCGTTGACATCTTCTTTGCGAACAGTGTAAGCAGTTCCATTGAATTCTCTTCGTTGAGTCCACGAGCGAGAATTTCCCCAGGGGAAGTTCTCCCCGAGGGTTGGATTGTTGGCAATCAGTCTTTCGACTGCGTTATTTACTGACCGGCTATTTGAGCCAGTTCAGCTTTCTCAAACTCGATTTTCAGAGCGGCAAGTTGCTCGATGGATTTATCGAGCCGCTGCACAGCGGCTTGAATGTCGCCGCAATCCTCAGACTGCGAGAGTTCGACAAGCAGGTACTTGAGCAAACCGTCGCCACAGTGTGGGACGTCGCTTGGGAGTGCTACCAGATGGTCGCCATTCGCATAGTGCTGAACGACGATTGCCTGAATAGTGTCAAAACCCGTGTTTTGGGTGTTAGCCATTTTGATGTCTTCCCGCTCAATGAGCATGTGCCAGACAAACCACCCCGAGCGGGACAGTTCGCCGGGCGATTGGTTTACATGCCACCACCGAGTCGGCGTATGGCTTTATGAATGAACTCAGGCGCTCAACATCGTCGTGTCAGACCCCAAGGAGAGGCCGGAAATTCTGAAGTATTTGCCTGACTGATTTTTCACGGTGATCGTGTGTGTGCTTTCAATCGCCACCACTTGACAGGAGCCAAGCCGGGTCGATCTAACGCGGTCGCCAGATTGCAAAACGCCTTCTTTCTGGAGCTTTTCAAGCTTCAAAGTGAGGTCTGGCCCCAGGACGTTTTGGATGACGACGTCCGTTTGGACTGGTGTCATACCTTGGGACTGGCACTGGGACTTGATGTAAGACTCTGCGCCATCACGACTGATCTGGGTGAAGTCGATGTCCTTGCACCGCAGCGTCGCCGCCATCATTGTTTCTACAGTTGACATTTTTGAGACTCCTGATCGATGACCAGGCCAACCCAGCGAAACCGGGAATGGATCCCGGTCGGGTTGAAATGAAAATGCTGACGCGAAGTCAACGAATTTGCTTGCGCAAAAGTGTCCAAATTATAGAACAGACCGTTTCAACAGGCCAAAAAAAACCACCTGGTAACTCGAAAGTTTCCAGGTGGGTCTATTGCAAAAATTAGTTAGAAAAGCATCTCTTGCAGATGCTCCCGAACTGACGGAACGTGGATCACCTTCTTCACGACACCAATGGGTTTCGTAATGGTGATGAGGGTCGTCGGCACATCGGTGCCAGCTTCCCTGAATGCGCCTGGTGCAATATCTTGGACGTCTGCATTCATGCTGGCCAGGTACTCGCGGAAAGAATGCGCCGGTCGCGTGTCATGGTCGCGCCATTGGGTTGAGGCAATGGCAACAAGCTTGCCACCCGCTTTGACGAACCCCATGGCATGTCGTATGTGGGCTACGTCTCGGCCAGCGCTGAACGGTGGATTCATGATGACAAAATCTAAGCTCGGAATAGCCTCGACACTCAAAAAGTCTTGGGGACCTTCTAATGCGAATCCCAGCGCCTGCAGCTTTTTGACATTCTGCGGCATGAGCTCGTAGCAAGTCATGTTGTCCTTGCCGACTATTTCAGCCGCCGCCATTGCCAAAGCGCCGCCGCCAGCATTGGGCTCCATCCCCCGCATTCCTGGGCGGATACCTGCCTTTGCCATCACCAATTGGATGACGGCGCGCGGTGTGTAGAAGAACTCAAAATCCTTGAAAGTGAAGATCTCCCCGTTCGCAATGAGCTCATCAATCATCGACTGTGGATTCTCGGTGAAGACGTGGGCCTGGCGATGGGTGTTCCACTTCCCCCCTATCGTGTTCAGCACGTCATTAACCTTCGCGTACAGCTTTGGTGCCAAGCGACTGACAATTTTTACCTCGTTGTCAACAACGCTCAATCCGTTGAGAACACCTTGCACATCCACTGGGATACGTGTTGGGCGTACATCGAACTTACCGAACGTGGACTTCTTGTTTGCCTGGGCCAGGACCGCTTGAACAGGCTGGCCGACAGCCCAATCCATTTTTACGGACGCAAGGAGCATCGGGTGGTGGCCCTCAAACAGCAACACAGTTGTGCTGCCCCGAGGGTCGTACAGCAAAGTGACACCGGTCAGTCCCGGCACCCCCCACTGGTGAAAGTCATTGGCTTGTGACACCAATGCTTTCTCCACTTTTTCGTTGAGAGCGTTGCGGCCGTTCACTGTCTGGACGCAAAGGTTAGCCCATGCTTGAGCGAACTGAAACAGCGTGATCGCAGCCGCAGATGCCTTCACGGTGTCCGGTTCAAAATGGGCCAGCCTTCTCAAAAGAATCCAGACGGAGTCGATATTTTGAAGCCGACCGTGTAGCACTTCAGCATCGACTGCGCGGTCGACAGGTTCGAACAGAATCTGTCCATTGGCGCAGCTGATCGCCTTGAGACCCATGGCGGCAAGCACATGGCCTACCTGGTTGGCGTGCCGAATCTGTTCGGTCGCAGTGATGACCAGCTTGTCGCCGGTGTGATTGGCGATGAGTATGGGATCCGGGCTGCACGCGTCGTACATGTGCCGTATCGTCTCAACGCTGGTGGACTGAATGGTCCGCAGGGTGCCAAATGAGAGGTCAATGTTGAACTCGCCGGCCCACTGGAAGATGCTTTCTACAGCCAGAATGGCGTCAATATTTGACACACTTTGAAGGAGTTTTAGATGTTGCTTCATTGATGATGGTCTGAATCAGAGACAATCATCCCCCTACGGGGATGAGCGTCCCTGTAGGGTTGAAGTGAATGCAGGCGTTGCCTGCAGTGGGTGGTGTGCGCTAGGCCTGGGTGCGGCGCAGCGGGTAGACCATGTGAACTTTTGTCGCCTTTTTGGAGGTGGTTTTAGTAGGCGCTGCGGGCGCCGGCGCTGTGTGATGAAGAGTGCGCAGCATGGCCGGGTAGTTGGCCGCAATCAGATCCTTCCATTCACTGCTGATGTTGGCCCAAATGGTTGCCGTTTTCAGGCTCATTGTGGAACTTCCTCAGTTGTGACCTGGACGATCTGCGTAGCGACCCACTGCCAGTACGACATCTGGGTCTTGTTGCTGGCAACTTGTACTTTCCACAAAGAGATGCCGAAGTCGGGATGGCCATCAGTGCCCATGAAGGCGTAGACAGCACTGAGTTGATCCGCATTTAGTCCAGCGTCTGCCTTTTGGCGATCACTGCTGTTTTTGCGGCTTGTGAGAAGTTTGTTCATATCAAAAAAGTTGGAAGACCCTGCAGCGCAGCGCCTCCCGTGAGAAAAAGTAGTCTGGATCGGCAGGCGATCCAGTTGGGTTCAGGCCGTTTGCAGGTCGCGCATAGCATCGTGCTTGGTGCGTAAGGGCATCGCAAACTTGTGGCCCTTCATGAACGCCACGTAGTCTTCGGCCGCATACAGACTTTTGAAATTGGCCACATTCACAGTTGGCTTGTCTTTCATGTCATCTCGCATCACGCTGAACGAATAGCCAAGCTTTATCAGGAGGTCGCTGGCCGGCTCAACTTGAAACCGCGGCATCTGGTACTTTAAATTGCGGAAAAGTTCTTCCCCACTGAGGACATCAATGATGCGGATGACGTTCTGGCATGAGATGGAATCACCATACCTGGCAGACTCAATTTCACCCGTAGAAGTGCGCAGTGCTTCAAGTATGAGCGGCGTCTTGAACGTTCCTGTAGAACGCCCGATGAAGCCTGTCACGCTGTTTTCTTCGCACCAGTCGTAGCCTGTCGCCGGGTTGCCAACAAAGATGCGCAGAATTTGCTCTTGCGGCGATTCAATGGCCTCTAGAAGAATCCTGGCCACCTTACTGTCCGTGCCCGGTTGGAACCAGGTCTTTCGACTCGCACTGTGCGATTTAAATAGTTGGGTCAGCTCTTGGTAGGTCTGATACAACTCAAGTGACCCAACTGGGAAGTTGGGTACGGATTGCGACATCAGTCGACACATTTGTGCGACCGCATCGTGAACGACGTCGAAGCCGTGACAGCTTGTGTACTCGCCATTTTTGATGACGTAGTGGCGCTGTGAATCGTTAACTGAAATTGTCATGGGCTGTTGCTTTCTGTCCGAACAGGCCATGGCCCTGACCGGGCATGGCTGCCCGAACGGGTTGTTTAGAATTGCTGGTATACGCCAGCTCGCTTTTCGCACCTGGGTGCTAGAAACCTTATTCTAATTCGTCCAAATCAGAATTGGCGAGCTTGGGCCCCAACAAGCTCGGTTTTTGTGCGGGGCGCGGTGCCCGCTTCTCAATCGGCTGGGATTCGTCAGTCTGCTCGTTGACGCTTTCCTTTATTGGATGCGGCGCTGGCTTTGGTGGTCTCTTGAATATAGCGATGTGACTCACACTTTGCGCAGAAGCCGGCAGCTCCATTCCAGCGAATTCGTCGGGGGTCATTAGATCCTCTGGATGTTCCGCAAAATGGTCCGTCATTGCTTTGTCCCAGGCCAGCAAAGCTTCATGCAAGAACAAATTGATCCTGTATTTACGCTTTTTTTGCAGCAAGGGGTCGTTTTCTGCCCTGTCCAATGCAAAGCGCAGGCGTTGTATGTGCGCCCAGGCTTCGTGCCTTTCGGTAATGCCCTCAATGTGCTTCATGCCCCTGAGATTGGAGGCCCAACGTCCAAGAACGTCCCAAAGCTCAGACACCGGATAGTCGCTCCCACCTGGCGACTGGTGCATGCAATTGGTCACAGCTATTCTGATCAGGTTTGCGACTCTGTTGCGTTTGCCATGTTCGATCAGCAGGCCCAGCAGCTCCTGCGGTACTTTGACAGGACCATGGACAAACTGACGTGGTTCTTTGCGCTTGCCCGCGCTACCGCGGCGACTCGCGCCACGCCGAGGAGGGGCATCGTCAAGGGGACCCGATGGGTAAGAGATAGAGGTATTGAGTTTGTTCATCCGTGAGGCGGTGGGTGTGCGGGCGACGATTCAGGGCGCCGAGACGCGACGAAACAACGACTTCAGTTGTGGTTCAGGAATTGTCGCCGGAATCCCCCTTTCCTCGCTCAAACCAAAAAACCCCCTGTTTCTTCGGCTTTAGCCTTAAAAACAGGGGGTTTGGTGAAAACGAATGGTGTCGTGCCAAGAAATTGTCAGGGCAGAATCGACTGCAGCTTCATAACCCGCACAGCGGAGCGCATTTGACGGGCTTCACTCAAATAACGCTTGGTTTCCAAGTAATGCGTTTCTTCCATAAAAACTGGGCACTGCTCGAAGTACCCTGCACTTCTGAATGCGCAGTATTGCGCTGGTGTCAACGGATGCTCAAGACGAAGGTAGGCCCTCAGACTTGCGACCTTTTTTCGATGATGCGATACCCATCGCAAACAATTTGTAATCCGCGTTTCAAAGAAACGGGCATGCCCCTTCTCGCACTCGCGCGGAGCCCAAAGTTTATTAATCAACTCCTGCTGCGCGCTGTATCGCGCAGCCAAGCCAGATTGTTCGGTGCTCAGCCCAAGCAAACGGTATTTCTCGTAATGGAATTTTCTGTGTTTCTGCACAATGAATTTCTCTAAAAAAATCCATTCCCCTGTTGAGGAATAGATTCCCCAAGGGTGGTTGAAAATGCTGGATCCCCAGCTGGCATTCGGGCGTGACTTACGCTCAAAAGTGCTGAATTATGACATTGGACAGCACCAATTTGGGCCATCATTGATCAACGAGATCGCCGAAGCTATGAACCAAAGAATATTTTTTGCTTATACTAAGTACATCTTTTTTTAGATAGAGCTGGCTTTCCAGCATTCATAACGGGCGCAAGCCTGAACAATTACCCACAGGGGCTCACTGCTCCTACGGGTGCATGGGCCTTCTGTTGGATAACTCCAAAGAAAGTTTCCTATGTTTGATCATGAAGAATTGGCCAAAAGTTGGCTGCGTAGCAACGTCCGTGCGAACATTCCCGCCAACGCGAGAACCTACCGCTCAACGACACTCTCGAATCGGTCATGCACAAGTTCAATGGGGTTCAAGACCGATCATCCAGACTTCATTGGAACGGTGATTAAGTCAAATCCTGAATTCAAGGTTGTGAAATCGGGGCGAACAGAGTTTGTGATCATCGACCCAACGGTCCTGCGTGCAGAACTGCACGAGGGCTCAAAGGTCAGCATCATCCCCTACGCCAGACGCCATTTCAATGGTCGGCGTCTGACTGACCCTGAGCCGGTGATTGATTCATCGGGCGTCAGAATGTCGGTCATCAAGATCGGCTCTTCAGTTTCCGAAATTCCTGTTGAGAAACCAAAAAGCAAACTGGGGTTGCACCTGCTGGACAACCTGCAGCGCATGAGTTGCCCTGATGGCATTCGCGTCGTGAGCAACCTCCTGGTTGACGTCGGAGCTAAAAATTTCCGCTTCGTTGATGTCGATTTTGACAATACGGAAAGCAAGGGTGATCTGCAGTTCATTTTCGATTGCAGCAACCTGAAATTTTCAGGGCGTGTCACAGTCGGCGTGGACCGGGGCCTCGGTCTGTTCTACATCGAGATGCACAAGGTCAACGATAACCATCCAGACATCCTGCAGCACCGCTGCGAAGGTGTTTGTCTGGATTCACTGGCAGAAGTTCTCAGCACCCTGCTGTGCGACGGTGAATGGCGATTTGCCAAGGTTGAGGTGTTGCACCGTGCCAAGGTGAAGCAACTGGCCAGCGTGAACTCATGAGCGGGGTCATATCGGCCGCGTTGACGGTTCGCTCCGTTCCTTTGACAGACGGCGACCTGGGTCTTCCCTGGACGTGTTCGGCCAACACCAACCACAATACCGACGGTGTCATGGTTTCGCGCTTGAACCCTGCCGGCAAGACGGTACAGGTTCTGGCGGTTCGCTTTCAGGGGACGGTCGCATCGATGTGCGCGGAACCGCTGGCAGCGGAGGTGATACATCGCGTGCAGTCGCACACCCTGCTTTTGCTGATGGTGAAACGACTGATTGGTTTTTTGGATGTGGCCGCTGACGATGGCGCCTATGACCAGGAAATTGAAGCCATCAAAAAGCAGATAGCGCTCCTCGAAGGGGTGACCATCAGGACTTGAGACATGGCTCCGAGGGCGACGATCGCCCTTGGGGGAGACGCGCATTCGGCGCACCAAAAAGATAAGCCCACCCCGGCAACCTTATAGGTTGCCGGGGTGGGCTTTTTTTTGTATATCCACATCGATTGCGCGATGTGTGAAGATCAATCCCAGAAGGGAATACGGCCCAGCTAGTTGACCTTTGGTGAAGAGTGCGGCAGAAGTCATCTTCTTGGTAAGCCCACAATTGCTCGGCGTCGTCATAGCTGCGAACTCCTTCACTGACAAGGATGTTGGTCACAACAAGGCGTGCAGTTTCATTGACTAAGATTCGATGGAAATTTGTATCTCAAGTTACCCATTGGTTTTCTAATCGGCCTTACGCAAGCGGATTAGAAAACCCCGCCCCCAGGCGGTGGTCATCCCAAGTAATGAGGATGAGGGAGAAATGACCGAACTAAATCAGTTCAAGTTGTGCAGAAAACAGCACATCGCATCGACTTTCAAGCTCAGCCCGGTCTTGCTGACCGTGCAGATTGTTCAACTGGCGCCACTGAGACCGCTGAAGAATTTCGTGCGATTGGCTTGAGCGCCCTTTTGAAATGCTTATGGTCCCGTATTGCAGATAGCACTTGTAGCCGAATGTCCAATCGGTGGATTCCACCTTGCAGTGGTCCCTGATCATCTCCTCAGCAACGAAGGACAGGAAGTCATCCGCGCCCTCCTGGTCGATGGTGAGGTCCCCGTCGACCTCGACATCAATGACCAACGACCCATCGTTGAGGGTCTTTAGTTCGAATCCGCATGATTCATGGTGCATTTCCATGGTCACATGCCTCAAACCTGATACGTTGCCACGCATGGCCGCATTAAAGGTTGCATGCCCGACTTGAATTTTCCCGATCTTCGGAACCGGTGTCTTGTGAACACGTCGAATCTCTGGCGCCAATTCAATTGCTCCGTTCATCACCTCAAAATAAATTCTGAGAGCAGTGAAAGGCGGGCAAAGCGCGTACTGCGACCAGCGTGCATCGATAGCGATCAATTGCCTTGTTGAAATGATCGGCACCCCTGATTGCTCTTGCGCTGAGAGCGTATATCTCAACAAATTCTGGAGCATCTCAGGAGAATAGGTATCAGCACCGATGCTAATGTAGCCAGCCTCATCAATCGTGCGACCGACAAATGTTCGAAGGGTCCAGTCATATTGGCTTCTTGATATAAAATTTCTCAACTGCGCCAACGGCTTCAAATAACCATATCGCGTTGGATTCGATTCGATCATTTGTTCCATCGACCTATCTTCGGAAACGCGAGAACAGCACCAGCAGCCGGTGCGGCTGCCGCACGGTTTTGAGTTTGATGAACCTTTCATGTCTGCCACGATGACACAAGAGGATCCGCCGGCATCCCTGTATATACGCATGGTTTCGCTGAAATCGGAATAGGTATTGATAACGCCGGCGTTAGCCAGGCCTATGAATTGCCAAACATCATCCACTGAAAAGTCAAGAATAGGTGACAGTCGAAGATCACCAAAATCATTTTCCCAGATCCCTTCAGCTCGTTCGCCGCGCTTTGATATTCGCTGATCGCGAACGATCGATTCATCAAGTCTCACGCCTGTCATGACAACAGGACGTCTCCATTGGGCCAGGCCCTCAAGTTGTGCAAAGACTTCCTTTTGAGACTTTTGGTTAACCGAGATTTTCCAGTCCGTTGTGCAATCGCTACGACTGTCCGGAAATGACGGTAGTCCGCGGCCGCCGATCACACGTACCGGGAAGGATGCAGTAATCGTGGGCTTACCGATTTTTGCTTCTAGCGGAATTTCGTGGATGCTAGCGAATGCCAGCATTTTCTTGATTTCTGCTTTGGCTAACGATACGATTTCTGGCTGCTCTACCCCTGTGTCGGAATTGATAATCACAATAGGGGGGCACATCGAACCATTGGCAATAATGTCCCTCGCGGTGGTGAGTGTGATACCAACGAGAGTTGAACTATCTTTGCCAGCCGAATATGCCACTACCAGGGGATGTCCCTGCAGCAGCACTTCTTTTATGCGTCGTGTTGCGCGTTCTTCTGGTTCTTCAGTTGATTTTACGATGACGTATTTTCCTGAATCTTCATTCAATACTTCAAGGTCAAAAAGATCATTTTTGAAATTTGAGTCCATACATATAGGTGAATGACCATGGACTTCCCCCACGGGAATATCCCGGTCGGGTTGGTGATGCTGTGAACGACAGCTCGCGGTTAATGCTTTCGCAATAGGTGAGCCAATTGTAGGCTGATGAAGGCCACAACTAGCGGGTGAATTCTTCCACCGAGTTTGTTCTAAGCGTGATGCGCCTCTGTCAGACCCAGCACATTGCCTTGATGGGCGGCTTTGGCGGCGCACTGTTGTTCACATCAGCACCGCCTGGGCGACTGGCCCATGCAGGCTTAATGAAATCAGGCTCAAGAAGCCGTGCAGACTTTTGTTCGGATATGAATCAATCCGCGATGGAGTCGTTCAATTCGTCGCCGCTTATCTCGCCGCCGGTGAAGCAATCTACGATAGGTGTAACCCCTTTTGGCACTGTGAGCCGGTACAAACCGTCATCGTCACTTTGTTCCTTGCGGTACAGACGGGCTGCTTCGAGTCGCGAGATATCGTTCTCGAATGGACCTTCCAAGACGGGCTCAACGTCACCCAACATGACCAACAAGTACATGTCGAATAGTTCTTCCGTTTTTTGCGTGGCAATGTCTTGTCGATCTGCCAAAGTGTCGACAGTTGATAGGATGTACGTTTTCCAAACGTTTCCGGATGGCAAGGAGTTGACGATCTGGAAAACACTGTTGCCTCGGTCGACATCAATGAAATTTTCATTCAGGATAGCGTGCTGCAAGCAAATCAGGTTAACCAGTGAGGGCAAACCATATTGTTCGGCAATTCCACCAGGGGTTTCGACTGATGCCAGCAGTTCGTTCATGAACAGAAGGGCGAGCGTGTGAGATTGAGTACTGTTTTTGGGCATATTTTGCGTTGAATGTGAACCGGCCGTGATTCACGGCTCGATACGGTTGATGGGGGTCCAACAGGGCGTTGAACCCATGCTGTTTAAAACTGTTCGGACAGAACTTCCTGCGGAGGCTCAGGCTCGAAAAGGTTATCCCGGATCTGGTCCAGGAAGTTCATGACGATGGGTACGTCTGCGCAGACGGTTCGCATGCTGCCGAGCATCTTGATCTGAAGTATGGGAACGACCTTCTCCGGTCGGTACCGGCTGTCTTGGGCATACACATATAACAGCGTGCCCTCGGACCATCCGAATTGAACCATGACGTTGAACATCGGATCTGTTTCGATCGGCCACAACAGTGTTGGGTTGTCATCAAGGCTGCTCTCCCCCACAACATTGATCCAGTGAATCGACGTATTGGCGGCTTCAAGGACTTTGGTGAGGGCCCTGGCCACGGTGCGGGCAAACAAGGGCTTGCGCACTGGGGTGACAGGTTGAAGTGGTGAACTCATGACGGAACACTTTCGCCAGCCGACATTGAATTCCTGACCTTCTGCATGATCGCCGCGTGCCCGAGCGTGGCCACGTCATTGAATGTGAAGTGGCGCCCTATCCCATTGACAAACGCATAGACAGCAGTGATGCGCCCCGACAGATGCTCACACATCTTGAAGGAGGATCCGCTGGAGTCGCGCTGCCAATCATCCGGAGGCAAAACCTCCAGCATCTTGACATAGACTTCCTCGCTAATTTCCATTGGCTCGGTTATCAGCATGGATTCCTTTTGAGCCACAACGGTTTCGAGTTCTCCGATCTCGACGCCTGGATACCGGTCATTAAGTTGGGTCCGGGTTTCCCCGCTGAGATTCGCCACATACACGCCAGCAGAATTCAGCGTGGCTATATCAACGACTTGCGGGACGAAGTTGTTGATGGCCGGTGTATAGAAAACAGGGTGCTTGAATTGATTCATCTTGGTCTTGAATTGCCAAGAAACGAGCAACCCGTGCGGGTGTCATTTCCCGGTGGGTTGATTGAAATTGCTGTAACCACAGCTGGGCATTGACACAAAAGTGCCTTTGGTTTTCGGAGTTTAACACCCACCTACCCCAGTGACGTACCGCAATTGCGAGATGAAAAAAAACCCGCATAAAGCGGGTTCAAATTGTTGTCAATCGCCTAAAACTATCTAAGTTCTGGCCCGTTGACCTTGGCCATGCTCCACGCGATGAGCGTTCGCTGGGCGAGGGGTTCCGCATGGGCCGCGAGGAATTCCTTGAATTCACACGGATGGGAGATGCCGTAAAACGCCTCCGCGTTAGTCGCGGTATCGCGTGCCTTGAGGTTGATCCTGATGGGATGGCCTTTATAGGCTATTCCGTCTCGGAGATCGTGACCCTCTGCCTCAGCAAGAAGCCGTCTGGTCTTGCGAATATGCTGCTCCGGACTTGCGCACTTGCTGGCACTACCCAGCTTCAGCATGCCTCCTTCGCAGCCACCAGAAATCATAATTGCTGTACTGAGCACTTGAGCTCGCGTCCCCATGGATATGAGGCTCCATGACCGTGAACGCCGCCCGACGCCGGAGCGCGACGTGCCGAATTCGTAACAATTGCTGCTGCCCATCTGAACCAGATGAAAAAACAGATCCTGCTCGTTGATGCCTTTTTGCGCTGGCAAGCGCGCCATCGTCTGGTGATAAATGATCTCAGAACTCATGATTTACATCTCCAGGCAAAACTGGCATTGGAAGAAAGCACCCTGCCCGCTCGTGGGGTTGGCTGCCAATGAAGACGTCGCGGCGTCTGGTAGATGAACGACCGTCTCGACGGAGTTCTCACCCGGTTCATCAGGCTCGTTACACCAGATGTCGAGGATCTTGTCGTAGGTGCCCAACGCGTCAACATCGATCAGCCTGAGCGTCCACAGGACTGTGGGTCCATCGGTGAAGCAGTCGGGTCGTTCGAGTAACGCGGCACCCACCGAAGGGTCGTTCATTTTCTCGAAAGCAGCGCAAAAGGCCCGTTTCTTGCGCTTGAGGGTCACTGTGAGGTAACCACCGCGCGCCACCAATTGGGCGTTCGTCATCGGATGACTGGCGGCTTCCCGCCAAAGGGCCAGGTAGTCCTCTGCGATCAAGCGTTTGTCGTTGCAATGTAGGATGCCAGCCTCAATATCGAGGGCGCGCTGATCACAAAGCCGTATGCGTCCGGCCAACACATCTTGATGGCTCGCTGACATCCAGAGATAGTGTGTGCGATGAACATCATGCACACCATGGCGAGCGAAGCTCGCACCAAAATCCCCAAGCGGCGGTTTTACAGTCCCGCGTTCAAACTCCA
>JAUXQA010000276.1 GCA_030683195.1 Rhodoferax sp.
TACACCGGCTTGTTCACGCCGATCCGGGAGTTGATGGCCGAGATTCCGATGGCGCGCGAGCGCGGCTACGGGCCGGGGCGCTTCAGTTTCAACGTGGCTGGCGGGCGCTGCGAAGCCTGCCAGGGCGACGGCATGGTCAAGGTGGAGATGCACTTTTTGCCCGATGTCTATGTGCCCTGCGACGTGTGCGCCGGCAAACGCTACAACCGCGAGACGCTGGAGGTGCTCTACAAGGGCAAGAACATCGCGCAAATTCTGGACCTCACGGTCGAGGCCGCACACGAGTTCTTCAAGGCCGTGCCCACCCTGGCGCGCAAGCTGCACACGCTGCTGGACGTGGGCCTGTCGTATATCCGCTTGGGGCAGGCCGCCACCACGCTCTCGGGAGGTGAGGCGCAGCGTGTCAAGCTGGCTTTGGAGCTCAGCAAGCGAGACACCGGGCGCACGCTCTACATCCTGGATGAACCCACCACCGGGCTGCACTTTGCCGACATCGATCTGCTGCTGAAAGTGCTGCACCAATTGCGCGATGCGGGCAACACGATTGTGGTGATTGAGCACAACCTGGACGTGATTAAAACCGCCGACTGGCTGATCGACATGGGGCCCGAGGGCGGCAGTGGCGGGGGCACGGTGGTCGGCGTGGGCACACCCGAAGACCTGGCGGCCAACCCTGCCAGCCATACCGGGCGTTATCTGGCGCGGCTGTTGTAGGCCTGCCACCAAGCGATCCTCTTTCAACGGATAGACTGACCCAATGCAAAAACTGCTTGATACCCTGGTCCGATTGAGTGGTTTGCGCGACCGCGAAAAAATGAACTTCGCGCTCGTGCAACTGAGCCTGGAGACTGAACTCTGGCCGGTGACCGCCGCCCGACTGGTTCGCGCTGTGGGCCAGCCCGGCCAGCAACGCTGGTTCACGCTGGCCCGCCATGAAGCCGGCGCCACCGAGCCGGCCTGTGACCGGAGCTGGGTTGATGAGGCTGCCTTGCCCAGACTGGCCGAATTCCCCCACCGGGAAGCGGCCATGGTGACCGAGACGATGGTGCGCACCGGCAGCGGCCCCTTCACCAGCGTCTTTCCGATCGACACGCACAGCCTGGTGTGCAGCCTGCTGGAACTGGTGTCCGACGAGCCCCTGTCAGCCCCGGTGCAAGCCCAGATCGAGAGCGTTGTGTGGATTTACCAAAACTTGCAAGGCTTGATGGACTACGGCGAAAAAGATGCACTCACCGAGCTGCTTAACCGCAAGTCCTTTGACAGCGCCTTCCACCGCGCAGCCGTTGAGCAGCAAAAAGGCGCAGACTTGGCGCACCCGGATCGGCGGACCAACCATACTGCGGGGCAATTCTGGCTCGCGGTGCTCGATATTGACCACTTCAAGCGGGTGAACGACAACTTTGGTCACCTGATCGGTGACGAGGTGCTGCTGTTGATGGCGCGTTTGATGCGAATCAGCTTTCGCAGCCACGACCTGCTCTACCGTTTTGGCGGCGAGGAATTTGTGGTGCTGATGCGCTGCGCCGACGAGTCTGACGCCGCCATCGCACTGGAGCGTTTTCGTGTGAATGCCGAAAACCACGCGTTCCCCCAAGTGGGAACCATCACTGTGAGTATCGGGTTTGCGCCCTTGCGTCCGGACGACACACCGGGCAGCGCCTTTGACCGGGCCGACAAGGCAGTCTATTACGCCAAGGCCAACGGGCGCAATCAGGTGTGCGACTACCGTGCGCTGGTGGCATCCGGCTTTCTGCAAGAAGCCCAGGACACCGTCGACGACATCGATTTTTTCTGACGTCCCAGGTTCAGGTCGGCCTCAACGGTCGTTGCGCGGCACCTCCAGGGTCAACTCCACCCGGCGATTGGCCCGCTGCCCCTGTGGCGTGCGGTTGGACTCGATGGGCCGGGTTTCGGCGTAGCCCGTGGCACGCAGGCGCGTGGGGTTCAGCCCCCGGCTCTGCAGATGGCGCACCACGCTGCCGGCCCGCCCTGCCGCCAACTCCCAGTTGGAGGGAAACCGGGCCGTGTTGATGGGCGTGTCGTCGGTGTGACCCTCCACCACAATATTGCGGTCAATGGCCAGGTTGAAGGCCGGCAGCAGTGTGTCGAGCAAAAGCAGGCCTTCAGACGTCAGTTGCGCCTCGCCCGGTGCAAACAACAACTCGCTGCTAATGCGAAAGCGCAGCGAACTCTCGCTCTTGATCACCGCCACCTGGGCACCCAGTTGGTCCAGTGGCAAGTGTTCATAGGGATCGCCGGGCGGGCGAATTGTCGGCACGATGCTACCCCCGGCAATCAGGTTCGGTGCGCCGGGTATGGGCCCGGAGGCGGCGGTGCCAGAGGCCAGAGCCACGCTGGTTGGCGCTGCAGGCGCAAGCGCTGTTGTCGTGCCCGGCGGAGACACGGCCGCTTTGGGCGTCTTGCTCGCCGGCTCACTGAAGGCCAGCATCACCACCATCATGACCAGCAGCAGGGTCATCACATCCAGGTAGGTGATGAGCCAGCTGTCCTCCTCACCTTGCGGGCTGGCCTCCTGGTGCCAACGTGCAAAGCGCCCGCCTTGCACGCTTTGCCGCTGAGCCATGGGCCGTGCTGGGGGCGCAACGGCAGCGCCAGCCTGCGGACTGGTTCCTGCGTCAATCCCGGCCATCGAAAATCTCGTCTTCGTGGTGCGCTACAAAAGACTTCAGTGTTTCGCGCATCAGCGTCGGGCTGCGCTTGGCGCACATCATGGAAATCCCCTGCAACACCATGTTCATGAGCACCAGGCGCTGCTCGGTGCGGCGCTCCAGTTTGACTGCCACCGGCTTGAACAGCAGGTTGGACAGCAGAATGCCGTAGAGCGTGGTCATCAGCGCCACGGCCAGATTTTGGCCAATAACGGTCATGTCGCCATCGCCCAGCTTGCCCATCAGGTTGACCAGCCCGACCAGCGTACCCAGCATGCCAAAAGCCGGGGCATAGTTGGCCATCAGGCGAAACAACTGCGCCTCGGCGGCCTCCCGCGCGCGCACCCGGGAAATGCGCCACTGCAGCAAATCCAGAATATCTTCTTCCGGGGTGCGGTCAATCACCAGCTGCACACCCGTGCGTAAAAACGGGTTGGTCACCCGGGCCAGAGCACGCTCCACCGCGCGCGGATCGTCATGAATCCAGATTTTGGCGATCTGAACCAGCTCGTCGATGTCGTTTTGGGTGTAGAGCTGCTCGTTGCGCATCACGGTGCCAAACAGCCTGAAGATACGCACGACCTCCTTGAGCGGGTAGCTCAAAAACGTGGCCGCCATGGTGCCGCCCAGCACAATGCCCAAGCTGGGCCAATCGACGTAAAGGCGAGGATCATCTGCGGCAAAAAACAAAACAATCGCCAGTAGCAGGACACTGGTCACCATCCCAATCAGGGTGGACGGATTCATCCAAAAACTCCTCAGCAGCAGCACGGGTCGTGTAGGGACGCATTGTGCAACAGCCAAACTGCCCTGCCCTGCCGGGCTGGCGCCCGGCCTGCGCATCAGCGGTCTTTGGAAACGCTTATGCGGGAGCGGCGACGGGAGCCGGCGCGGCGTCCCGCAACTGGCGGCGCAGGATTTTGCCCAAATTGGTCTTGGGCAGGGGCTCGGTGCGGAACTCGACGATCTTGGGGATCTTGTAGTCGGTGAGGTGCTGGCGGCAGTGCGCCAGCAGCGCCTGCTCGGTCAGAGCCGGGTCGCTGCGGACGACGACAATTTTGACCACCTCGCCGGAGCGCTCGTCCGGAGCGCCAATGGCGGCCACCTCGGCCACGCCGGGATGCAGGGCCACCACGTCTTCAATCTGGTTGGGAAAGACCTTGAAGCCGGACACGATGATCATGTCTTTCTTGCGGTCCGTGATCCTGAAATACCCGTGCTCGTCCATGTAGCCCATGTCGCCAGTGCGCAGCCAGCCATCGGGGGTAAATACTTTGGCGGTTTCCTCGGGCCGGTTCCAGTAGCCTGACATCACCTGGGGGCCTTTGACACAGATTTCACCCACATCGCCTGCCTGCAACTCCTGGCCGTCGTCATCGAGCACGGTGGCCTCGGTGGACGGAAACGGCAGGCCGATGGCACCAGTCCAATCCGTGATGTTGAGTGGGTTGCAAATGGCCCCGGGCGAGGTTTCGGTTAAGCCATAAGCCTCGATGATGGGCACGCCTGTGGCTTTTTTCCAGCGCTCGGCAACCACTCGCTGCACTGCCATGCCCCCGGCATTGACCACCTTGAGGCTGCGCAGGTCCACCTCGGCAAACTCGGGCGTGTCCAGCAGTGCGCGGTAAAGGGTATTGACCCCGATGATGACGGTAGGCGGGTATTTCTTGAGGTCGTGAATGAAGGCAGGCATGTCACGGGGGTTGGTGATCAGGATGGTGTGCGCGCCTTTTTTCATGAACACCAGGCAGGAGTTCAGCGCGTAGACGTGGTACAGGGGCAGCGGGCACACAAACACTTCTTTGCCATCAATCAGGTCATGCGCAATCCACTCGCCCACCTGCTGCAGGTTGGCCACCATGTTGCCGTGGGTCAATATGGCACCCTTGGCTACGCCGGTGGTGCCACCGGTGTACTGCAAAAACGCAATATCGCCATGGCCCAGCGGCACATGCTGCAGGACTTGATCGCGTCCATGACGCAAGGCAGCATTGAACTCAACCGCCCCTGCAATCTCCCAATGCGGCACCATTTTCTTGACGTACTTCACCACCACATTGGTGACTACTTCCTTGATGAGCGGGAACATGTCACCCACCTCGGTGGTGATGACGGTGGGCCCCAAGCCGGGGTTGCGGTCCAGCACCTCTTGCAGGGTGTGGGCAAAATTCTCAAGCACCACAATGGCCACCGCCCCGGAGTCCTTGAGCTGGTGCTCCAGCTCG
>JAUXQA010000286.1 GCA_030683195.1 Rhodoferax sp.
CTGGCTCAAGGCCATGCCACGATTGACCGTGGCAACAAACCCCAGGTTTTCCGAATTCTCAAGCAACTCAATACGCGAGTCACGCTGGGCGAAGGTACGCAGCCATTCAGTCACCTCAGGCTCGGGGCTGCAATCATTGATCACAATGAGACGCCATACCGTTTGACAAGGGGACGCCAGCACCGACTCCAGACATAGCCGGGTATCCTCCAACCCCCTAAACACCGGAACGATGACGTCCACCGCATGTTTGGAAATGGGCACAGGCTGGGTTAAAACCGTGTCTGGCCGCACGGCGCTTCGCCCTGCCGACCGCCCCAGAAGACGATCAAACCGCAGCTTCAGGTGCACGATCGGCCGCGTGACCCGAAACACGGTCGACTGCTCAATGCCCTGCAAATGCAGGGCAATCTGGTTGAACTGAGCCAAAAAAACGTTGCGCTCACGTTGCGCCGCATGCAACTCAACCCTCAGCCTTTGCTTTTCACTTCGAACCTCCCGCAGGGTCAGCCCCAACGTGGCCACCCTAGCCTGCAACTCATGTACAGATCGATCCAGTCGTTCGTGCTGCAGCTCGTGTTCCTTTCGTTGCAGCTCACGATGTGCAATCTCCTGATGCAGCGTCGCCACGGCATGCTGATGGGCCACTTGCATCCCGTTGATGGTTACGCTGGCCTGCAAATAATCAGCAGACATGGGCCAGCCCGCCAAGACCTCGAGCCGGGCCCCGTGCTCAGAAATCTGAATTAACTGCTCGGGCGCCAGAGGCAACTCGATCCAGGGGTCATCGCCATGCAAAAGCAGCATCGCGCCAGCAGAGGTCTCCCACGGCGACGACACCAACATTTCGTGCTGCACCGCATCACCCAGGATGCTCAAGGAATCCTTACCCGCCTGCCATTGCCAGATCAGCTGACCACCAGGCTGCCGGATTTGCAGATGATGCAAGCGGAAAAACCCAGGACGATCCGCCGGGTCGAACCTCACGCGACTGTAGGGCACCGCACTGGGCGTAATCTCAAAAGCCAGCGATTGCCGCGGGTCACCTATGCGCCCCGGCACGACCAGCTTGCTTGTCTCGTCAAAGTGATCCTGAACCGCCACATAAAGCTGTGCTGAAAACAGGGCACTGACCGGGGCTGGCACCACGTTGGCGGGGTAGTCGGCATACGAGCTACTGGCTTCGGCGTCATCGGCTGTGCTTGCAGGCTGTGAAACTGAAATGAACTGGTAGGTAAGCGCATCCGGCAAGGCCAGCAGGTGGCGGGCCACCGCTGGCGGCAAGCTGTCAAACGCGACACTGAACTCTGACTCCAGCAGGCTGCGCTGCGTTGTCATGGTGCTTTGCGTTGTCCACGCATTCTCCGCAAAAAACCGCTGCAATGACGTCCGGGTGAAAAAGCGCAAATGCGTACTGTCCAGCAAGCCCTCTGACCGGTACCTGAAATCACCCTTAATCAACTCCGCCACCAAACCGCAATACCCTGCATTGGGCACCGACGTCAGCAGCCGACCACCCGGTTTGAGCAGCGTCTTGCATTGCGCCAGAACATTCTGAGGTGCTTTCAGATGCTCGAGCACATCTGCACACACAATGCAGTCATATTGCTGACCTGCAAACAAAACGGTGAGATCGTCCCGATCCAGATCGGCCAATAGCGCCTGGCGATACCACTTGCGGGCTATCTCTGCCTCAGCCGGATTCAGTGAAACGCCATCTGTCACGACGGATTGGCGCTGGCTCAGGAACTGACCCAGCCCCCCAGCCCCCATGCCCAGGTCTAAAACTGTCTCGCCCGGATCAATTAGACCGGCAATGATGGACAGGGAATCCTGGATGCGGCCGTCCACGGTTCGTTGGTAAATGTGTAATTGAGCATCGGCATTTGGCATGCCCGCGATTATCTCTTGTGAAAACTCGCACACCACAAGGTCACTCGTCTGCAAACAGGCCCTTTGCGGCCGGGACTTGCAACAAGACACACAAAGTGTGTCAGTTAGAGCTTCTTCAAGACCACCGCTACCAGGAGGCTCAGACTATCCAGCGACGTCTGGCGGTAAACCCCGCTGCGTCTGAACGCAGCCAACCTGGCAAACAAATGACCTGTGCGTGCCTTCTCAAACTCATCCAGACGGTGCTGGTTTTCAGGCGTCAGGTGCACGCGTACACGCTGCAAAGCCGTGGTGTTTTTGTCATTCCAGACCCGAAAGCGCCCCTGCAGCAATTGGTAAAGACGAAGCAAGCGCCCAGACCAGCCAGTGTTGGCGCCTTCCAGGTTGTTGTCATGTTGGCGGTAACGCACCGTGGGCTCGGGCTCATAAAAAATTATGCCGCCACACCCTGATATCACCATGTAGGCCCACCAGTCATGCGACGCCACATTGGCATCAGCCCCCGCCAGACGCAACAGGTTTCGCGCCGCATCATTCAGAACCATGGTGTTGCCGCCAGCAATACTTTGAACCAGGGCATTGGCGAAAGCCGGTGGCCGGGTAAACAGGGGTGAGGCGCCAATCGCCTGATTATTGGCATCCACGTAGCATGTGCGAGAGCAATACAACGCCGGCGTTTGATTTGGGACCGTGCCCAGCCGATCTACAGCCCGCCTGAGCTTGTCGGCGTTCCACACGTCATCCTGATCAGAAAACGCATAAAAATCGGCCGTGATGTTTGCATTGCAAACCAAAGACAAAAAGTTTGCCGCAAAACCTTCTGCCGGACCAGAGTGAATAGAGAACCGGTCACTCCCAAGGTGGGCGCGGTACTCCTCAAGAATGGCGTGAGTTCCATCGTCCGAACCATCATCTGACGCCCAAATGGACCAATCAGAATGGGTCTGCGCCACGATGGAATCCAGCTGTTCATGTAAAAAATGCTGGCCCTGCATGGTGCACAACAGGATGGCAACGCTGGGGCTCATAGCAGACTAAAGTAAAACATCGCAAGCCCCGGGAGATTGACAGCTAAACCGTTATAGCACCTGATTTTACAGCAGGCCTCTGAGCCTGTCGGCAAGCTCAGAGGCCAAACAACTCAGTTAGCATTCACGCAATGACGCTGCGCATCCTTCATATCGGCAAGTTTTTCCCACCGCACCGGGGCGGCATGGAGTCTTTTTTATCTGACCTTGTGCACACCCAGCGTGACCAAGGCCTGGAAAGCCACGCGCTGGTACATGGGCAACCGCTGGCCGACGACCCGCCTTGGCTGCGCCGCGTGCCCGTGCAAGTGCAACTCATCTATGCACCCATTGCACTGGGCTTCAGGTCTGCGCTGGCGCGCGCCATTCGGGACATACAGCCCGACGTGCTCCACCTGCACCTGCCCAACAACTCCGCCTTTTGGGCCCTGACCCTCACCGCCGCTCGCCAAATACCCTGGGTGGTTCACTGGCACTCTGACGTTGTGGTGTCCGATGCCCAGGCTGCACTGCGCCTGGCTTACCACGCTTACCGGCCGTTTGAGCAAGCCGTGCTGGACCGGTCCGAACGCATCATCGTCACCTCGCCGCCCTACCTGCAAGCCAGCGAACCCCTCAGGCGCTGGCGCACCAAATGCGCGGTCGTGCCGCTCGGCCTCTCACCCCAACTGCCCCCAGCGGGTGACAAATCCCCACTGTGGCAGGCCGGACGCCTGAAACTGCTATCTATTGGCCGTTTGGCACACTACAAAGGGTTTGACACCCTCATTCGCGCCGTCAGCGGCACACCGCATCTGCAGCTTATCATTGCCGGCCAAGGCGAATGCATGGCCGAGCTGCAAGCCCTGGTACAAGCCACCACGCCAATCGGCGCTGCCCCTACGGTGCAACTCGTCGGCGAAGTCACCGAAACCCAAAAACACCAACTACTCAGCAGCTGCGATGCCTTCTGCCTCGCCTCTACCGAAAGCACCGAGGCTTTTGGCATGGTCCTGCTCGAAGCCATGGCCCACGCCAAACCCTGCATCGTCAGCGACCTGCAAGGCTCCGGCATGCCATGGGTGGTTTCCAGCAGCCAGGCGGGCCTGAGCAACCTGCCAGTAGGTGACGCCAACGCCTGGTGCCTGGCCCTGGCTCACCTGGCCAGCCAGCCCCAAATGCTACAAACCTGGGGCCGCCAGGGCCAAGCTGCCCTGCAGTCGCGCTTCTCCATGAGCGCCTGCGCCCAAAACCTCACGGCACAATACCGCATGGCCCTGAACAACCCCGCACCTGCCGCGCAACCGCCCCGTTCAAGCGCACCGTCCGTGCTGATCGTGATTCCCGCGCGCGATGAGGCCGCCACCATCGGCCAAGTCGTCAGCGCCCTCATCACTGCGGGCTGGCAGCACATTTTTGTGATTGATGACCACAGCACCGATGACACAGGCGATATTGCCCGCCGCGCTGGCGCCATCGTCGCGCGCCCCGTGCTGCCGCTGGGCGCGTGGGGCGGTATGCAACTTGGCGTGCGCCACGCCTGGGCGCAAGGCTTTGAGGCCGTCATCACCATGGATGCCGACGGCCAGCATGAAGTTGCCGAAATCCCCCTCTTGCTTGCCGGCAGCGCGCAGGCAGACGTGGTCATTGGTGCCCACCCCCAGCGCGCCAGTGCCATGCGCCAGATGGCCTGGCGCTGGTTTCGCGCCATTGCCGGGTTTGAGCTGCGCGACCTCACCTCCGGCTTTCGGTACTACAAACGCCCGGCCATTGAAATATTGGCCTCTGACGAGGCCACCCTGCTTGACTACCAGGATGTGGGCGTGCTCCTGCTGCTGCGCAAGGCAGGCATGCGCATGATCGAAGTGCCCGTGAGCATGAATACCCGGCAAGTAGGCAAATCCCGCATCTTCTACTCCTGGTTCAGCGTAGGCCGCTACATGGTCACAACCACCCTGCTCTGCCTGGCGCGGTGGGAAGCCTCAGTCAAACCAAAAAAAATATGAGCCTGTCAGGAGCCCGCACGCTGGATGGCGCCATTCAGACGCACGACAACGGATTCAATCTGGTGCGTCTGACCGCCGCGGTTCTGGTGGTGTGGTACCACGCCTACCAGCTCAACACAGCCGGCGCCATCACCCTGGACCCCATCAGCCGCCTGGTTGCGCCGCTCACCAACCTGGGCAGCATCGCCGTCAGCGTGTTCTTCATGGTCAGCGGCCTGTTTGTGGCCCAAAGCTGGTTGCGTGACCCCAACCTAATGCGCTTTACCCTGCGGCGTATTGCCCGCATTGTGCCGGGGCTGTTCATTTGCTTGATGCTCACCACCCTGATCGCGGTTAGCGCTTTTTCTGAACCGGGCTGGCGCGGGTTGTTGGCACCCGCGCCCTGGCAATATATTGCCAGCAACACCTTTTTGCATGGTTTACGCTACCTCATTCCGCCAGAGAACCTGATGGTGTCGGGCGTCCTGAACGGGCAAGCCTTCAACGGCCCGCTCTGGACTCTGTACTGGGAGGCGCGCATGTACATCGTGCTGGCGCTCATCGGCTACAGCGCCATTTTGCCTATGCGCGACTGGATTCGGGGCACCGCCCTATTCCTGCTGCTGGCGGCCAACTTGATCCCACAAGTACTGGTGGGCTACATCTGGGAAGTACAGTTGTGGTCCATGTTCCTGGTGGGTGTCTTGCTCAAAACCTTCGCCACCCACGTGCGCATTGGCCCCATGCAAGTCGCCTGCGCCGCCACCCTCATTGCCCTGAACTGGACCCGATCACTCGCCACCAGTCCGTCGGGCTTCACCTGGTTTGGCATTGCTTTGGCAGGATGTGCACTGGCCCTGTGGGTGGGCACCGCGCACACCAAAGGCTGCTCACACCTACAGCGCCACGATTACTCGCTCGGTATTTACATCTACCATTGGCCCATTTTGCTCATGCTCAGAGCCACCCTCCCCCCCCTGGACGGACCTTCACTGTTTGCCGCTGCAATGGTGGTTGTGGTGCCAATATCCATGTTCAGCTGGCACCTTATTGAGGCGCCCGCGCTCAGGTTTTCAAGAGCCCGGCTGCGTGTGTCAGCCCCCGTTACGGACGCCTAGCCATCGGCGCGCCACGGCAAGTTATTGCAGCAGGGTCGAGGCAAGACCAGCTGGTTGGGATGCATCCCTCACCCAATCCGGCCACACCTTTACGGGCCAACCGACCTTGCAGCACAGCTCAAACACAATACTGAGCCACTGGCGAAGCGGCTGCTCATCAAGGGTCAACCGGGCCTGACCTCCGGGCTTTTCGCTCTTGAAACTCAGGGTGATCTTGCATGCCGTATGGATGACATCAATCGATGTCACCAGCCACTGCTGACTCGTCTTGCTCGCCTGCACCGCAGGCTGGCTTGGCAATTGTGCCCGGGCGGCCTGCTGAGTAAAACTCTGAATCACATTGGCCTGCATCTCCCGACTCGGCGACTTATGCGATGTTTGATCGTCCAGGCTTCGGCACAAGTGCCCCACCAAGCGGTGAACCAGACGCTGGGTTAACCACAGAACCACAATGTCGCCCGGAGCCAATTCATCCGTGAGGCGAAGTCGGTCTTCGGCCTTGACGTATTCGGTGGTGACTCTCTGGAGGTCTGGCATCCGATCAATTTTTCACACTTTACCAATTGATATAAATTTAATAGCACCAAACCAATATAAGAAGCTGGGCGGTCTCAAATCCAAGTGCAACACATCGGTAGTTTATTGGATGGTTTGGGCTGAATCCTCAAGTTTGGCCAGCCAGGCACTGTAGACCTCATGCGGCGTGCACCAGTCCAACGTTTTCCTG
>JAUXQA010000294.1 GCA_030683195.1 Rhodoferax sp.
CCGGCAAGTCGACCCTCATCAACATTTTGTCGGGCGAAATCCCCCCCTCATCGGGCCAGGTTGAGCTGCTGGGGCAGGACGTGACCGACTGGACGCAGCCACAGCGTGCCCGGGCCGGGCTGGGTCGCAGCTACCAGCGCAACACCATCTACCCCACGTTTACCGTCTTTGAGAACTGCCGGCTGGCCGCGCAGGCGCGCACGCAGAAGCCCTGGATCTGGTGGACGGACGCCCAGCGCTGCGAGGCCAGCACCACGGCGGCCTCCGCTGCCGCCGCGCGCGCCGGTTTGACGGATGTGCTGGAGCGACCTGCCGGTCTGCTCTCGCACGGCCAAAAGCGTCAACTGGAGATTGCCATGTGCCTGGCCACCCAGCCGCAAGTGCTGCTGCTGGACGAACCGCTGGCGGGCATGGGTGCCGAGGAGACCGAGCGCATGCTGGCGCTGCTGGCCGAGCTGAAACACAGCCATGCCATTCTGCTGGTGGAGCACGACATGGATGCGGTGTTCCGCATTGCCGACTGCATCACCGTGATGGTCAACGGATCGGTGATCGCCACCGGCACGCCGGACTTTGTGCGCAACAGCGCCGAAGTCCGTGTGGCTTACCTGGGAGAACATGGATGAGCCGTGAATTGATTCTGGATGCCCAAGGCATCAACGCCTGGTATGGCTCCAGTCATATTTTGTATGGCGTAGCCCTGCAGATGGCACGGGGTGAGACCGTGGGCTTGCTGGGGCGCAACGGAATGGGCAAGAGCACCCTGATTCGCACGCTGCTGGGCCATGTGCCCCAGCGTGACGGGCACATCAGTTTGTTTGGCCAGGATGCCTCCCGCTTCAAGCCGCATGAGGTTGCGCGCCTGGGGGTGGCTTACGTGCCCGAGGGGCGCGGCGTGTTTCCCAATTTGACGGGACGTGAAAACCGGGTGATGGCCGCCAGGCGCGGGCGCGATGGTCGCAACGACTGGTCGTTTGAGCGGGTGATGGCAACCTTTCCGCGTCTGCAGGAGCGTCTGACCAACCTGGGCGCCCAGTTGTCGGGTGGCGAGCAGCAGATGCTCTCCATCGGCCGGGCCCTGATGACGCACCCGGAATTGATCGTGCTGGACGAAGCCACCGAGGGCCTGGCGCCGCTGATCGTGGCCGAGATCTGGCGGGTGATCGCGCAAATTCGCAGCAGCGGCATTGCTACCTTGATTGTGGACCGCGACTACCGCAAGGTGCTGGCGCAGTCCGACCACGCGCTGGTGCTGCAAAAAGGGCAGGTGGTGTTGCACGGCCCGTCAGAGACTTTGGCTGCCAGCCCGGAACTCTCGGGTTACCTCGGCGTGTGAGGCCGGGTGGGAGGCCTGTCTTTAGTCATATAGGCGTAAAAAAGCCTGATTTATAAAGAAATCAGGCTCTAGCCGTTGATTTATATGCCTGAGCAGCTATTTATTTAATAGCTATTCAGGTCTTGGACAGGCACTCAAGCCTGTCCAACCGGGTTTAGAAGTTCCAGCCTGCGTTGCGCATCAGGGTCACCGTGTAATTGGCGGCGTCCTGGTGGGCGTAAGGGGTGGGGTGCACGGTGTCGGCAAACAAGTATTTGCTGGTGTCGCCTTTGATCAGCGTGTTGACATTGCAGATGATGGAGTTGCCGATGGTCTCGCCCTGCGCGCTGAATGCGTCGGGACCACAGGCTGCACTTGTGATGTTGGAGTAGCCTGAGGTCGCTGGATTGGCGATTGCCGCCTGACCGCGTGCGTAGTCGTCAAAGTAGATGACGCCTGCCACGCCAGCGAGGCCTTGCTTGAGTTGGGCATTGAAGGTCGTGGTCAACGCGGTGGACAAAAACTTGGTGTTCGCATCAAATGCGGCACCTAACGGTGTGGCGTTCAGGTCACCGAGGTTGCGTACCACCACGTAGCGGGCCCCTTTGGCCACGATCAGTGTTTTTACATAGCTTGCCAGCTCCGCGCCGGCTTGTCCCATGGCCGTGACGGCTGCGCCTGCGGCCGCTGTTGCTGCCGCCCCACCGCCTGCGCTCACGATGGAAATCGTGTTGGCTGGCCAGCCAGCAACAGTGGCGGTGCCTGCTGCGGCAGCCCCACCACCGGCTGCGGCACCGACCGCGCCCAACTGCATGAAGAAGTCATTACCGCCGCCGTTGACGGTCACCAGATCATTGGGACCAAACGTCGTTGCCTTGGTCAGGTGGCGGTTGATCTGGTTTTGGATCGAGTCGGCCATCAGGCCCAGATTTTTTTCGTTGAAAGCCTTTTGCAACGCTACACCTCGTGGACCTGAACCCACCTCGGTGACGCGGCTGCTGCCTTGCGCGTAATTGTTGCAGGCGGCCACATTCACGACAGCCGCACCCGTGACGCCGTTGTTGGGAAGCATGCCGGTTTGGGCCGCGCATTGGGCCGGTGCGCCCAGGCTGGTGGCCAGTGCGTCAGACCACACTTTTGTAGCCGTCCCGTTGACGCTGAATTTGCCGCCACCGAGCTGGGCAATAGTGCCCACCTGGTAAGTCCCTGTGTCACTGATGCTGTCCCCAAATGTCACCACTTGGGTGAACTGGATCTTGCCGTCATCTCCGCCGCAGGCGGTGAGGAGGGCGGCGGCGGCGAGACAGGACAACGTGAGTTTGATGTGCTTCATGGGGAATGCTCCGAAATTGAGGGGGTGAGGGGTGTATCGACAACCGGACGGTGTCGGTCGTCCAGAGATCGTAAGCCCGCAGCCCCGTTTAGAGCAGGGGGGTAAACACTAAGCCCGCACCCCGGGAGTCGCCAAGGTGATCGCTGCTTCGCTCACGCGGATCAGCGGTCGTGTTTGGGACCCTTACCGGGTTTGTCATCCTTGTTGTGGCCGCGTGCCTCATTGTGGCGACCGTTGTTGTGCTTGGGCTTTTGAGCCTTGGGCTCTTTGACAGGGCGGTAGTTGGCATCGGGCGCCCAGCGGCCTGCCTGTTGGTAATAAGTGCTGCCACGCTGCTCCCAGCGTTCAGGCTCCCACCGGTAGCCGGTGCGCTGAGCGATGGTTCGGCCGCGAACCCAGATGTGGCGGTCGTCATGCCAAGCCCAGTAGCCCGGTGCCCACACATAGCCGGTTGCAATCACCGGCACAGGCTCGTAGCGCAGTGCGGGAGGTGCAATGCTGATGTTGATGCTGACCTGGGCCAATGCTGGCAATGCGGCGGCGCTTGCGGCCAGCAGACTTGACAGCAGCAGGTTGCGCAGGGCGTTGTGAGTGTTCATGTGATTGCCCGTCAAAAGTGAATGAGAAAACCATGCACCCACGGCGCGGCATGGGAGTCTGTACGCCTGTTCACACAGAGTCTGCAAGCCAGGCACTTGGCTTTGTCTCACCAAAACAATGGCGGCAATGCGCGCTGGCGCACCGAAGGTGAGTGGCCCTGTCGCATAGCCTTACATCAGTCGTGAAGCGACTCGGCAGTGGCGATGACTTGATTTGCCCTAGCTTATTCAAATCAGTGGCTTCGCGGGGTCATCCCCGCGTATTTATTGGGCCGGCACGATCGTCACTGTTTCGCGAAGAATGCCGCCGCCGTCCACACTGCCTTCGCTGCGGCCCTCACCGCGAAGCCGCGACTCGCAGTCGCTGCGGTTGTTGCCCGGGAGGTCAGCGCAACGCTGGATTGCATTGGCTTGGTATTGGCCCGGTGCGTCAGTGAGGCCGCCCCGTTTGGCTTCGGCCAGGGCGTTGCGGGCCTCCAGGCGGCAGGTGTCGGCGTCCTGGCTGGACTGGCCGCTGTTGCAGGCACTCATCTCCTGGCGAAAGCGGGCATTCGCGTCATTGGCCGGGCTGGCGGCGGCAGGCAGGACGCCCGCTACGCAAAGTACCACGTTGGCGGCAGCCAAGGCCAGGTTTCGCTTGGAAAGGTAGGGGATCATAATCGTGAGTCTTTCGTTGGTGGGGGTGCCACCCGGACACCCACGCTGCAGATTAAGTTGTAAAAGCATTCCTTTCTGTGCGCCTGCGCACACAGGCTCCCCGGGCTGGCAGCGGACAATCAAACTCTGCCCGGGCTGGCCGTCGCTTTCCCGTGAACCTGGTAAAAAATGACCGCCATTCGCCACTCCATTGCCTTCAAGTTCTTGTCCTTCCTGGGGTGGATTGGCGGCGCCGTGCTGGCGGCTGTGGCTTTGGTCACCGTGGTGATCGCGCTGTTTGGCCTGAATTGGCTGCGTGCGCCCCTTGAGCGCCAGGCCCTGGACGCCACCGGTCGTGTGCTGGTGATTGGCGGCGACCTGTCGCTCAGTTGGGGCTGGCCCTGGCCGCAGGTGCACTTGGCGGGTGTGACCTTTGCCAACCCCGCCTGGGCCCAGGAGAAACAAATGTTCACGGCGGATGCGGTCGACATCACCGTGAACGTGCCGCAGTTGCTGCTGGGTAACTTGGTGTTTCCCGAGGTGCGGCTGGTGCGCCCGGTGATCCTTTTGGCCCAGGATGCCAGCGGCCGCAAAAACTGGCTGCTTGACCCTAGCCAGCAAGACGAAGGTGCGCGCATTCAGATTGGTCGCCTGCAACTCGACCAAGGCACGCTCGGGTTTGACGACCCTGCACGCAAGACCCGCATCCGCGCCACGCTATCGACCCCGGCTGCCGTGGGGGGCGCAGCTGATGCTGGCCTTGTCTTCACCGCGCAAGGCCAGCACCAGGGACTGCCCTTCAAGGCCCAAGGCACAGGCGGGCCGGTGCTGGCGCTGCGCGATGACAGCATGCCTTACCCGCTTACTCTTGATGCGAGCACAGGCGCCACCCGCTTGCAGGCCCAGGGCACCGTCACCAACCTCCTGAGTCTGACGGCCGCCGACCTGCGTTTGAATCTGCGTGGTGCCAACCTGGCGCAACTGTCTACTTTGTTGGGTGTGGCGTTGCCGGCCACCCCCGCCTATGCGACACAGGGCCACTTGCTGCACAGCGCCAATACCTGGCGGTATGACAAATTCTCGGGCCGGGTGGGCGCCAGCGACATTGCGGGCTCGCTCCTGCTGAGCACCGGTGGCAAGCGGCCTGCCCTCACCGGCGAGCTGGTCTCCGAGGTGCTGGATGTGATTGACCTGGGGCCTGCGGTCGGTTCGCGCCCGGGCAGCGTCAAGCAGGCGCTGGCCAGCACGTCTGGTACGGCGCGCGTGCTGCCCGATGTCCCGTTCCAGGCGGACAACTGGGACACCCTGGATGCAAAGGTCGACCTGCGCGCCAAAACCATTCGCCGCGCCAAGCAGTTCCCGCTCCAAAACCTGGCCACCCAATTGACCCTGAAGGACGCTGTGCTGACTTTGGACCCGTTGACTTTGGGGTTCGCGGGTGGGCAGCTCAAAGGCACGGTATTGCTGGATGGGCGTCAACCTGCCATTCAGGCGCGTGCCCGGGCGCGTGTGAACAAGGTGCGGGTGGCTGAGCTGTTTCCATCGGTGGCACTCAATAAAACCAGCATTGGTGAAGTACATGGCGATTTTGACCTCAAAGGCACAGGCAACTCGGTGGCCCGCATGTTGGGTAGTGCCAATGGCCACATAGGCCTGGTGGTGGATGGCGGTGAGGTCAGTCGGCTGATGATGGAGCAAGCCGGGCTGCACCTGTGGGAAGTTCTGGCGCTGAGCGTGACCGGCGACAAACAAGTCAAGCTGCGCTGTGCGGTTGCCGATTTCACGGTGAAGAACGGCACCGTGAATGTTGATGCCCTGGTGCTTGACACCGCAGTGACCACCCTGCTGGGCACCGGCACCCTGGATCTGGCCCAGGAGACGCTGGATTTGACGTTCAACCAAAAAACCAAAGACACCAGTCCGTTGGCTCTGCGCAGCCCGATTCAGGTGCGCGGCACGTTGGCCCGGCCGCAAGTTGGGGTGGACAAGGGCCAGGTGGCGGTCCGTGCCCTGGGTGCCGTGGCCCTGGGGCTGGTGAACCCCTTGCTGGCGCTGTTGCCCCTGATTGACGCCGGCCCTGGCAAGGACAGCGACTGCGCGCAATTGGTCCGGGACGCCAC
>JAUXQA010000324.1 GCA_030683195.1 Rhodoferax sp.
AGTGACAGACAAGCGCAGCGAAAACTCGGTTCCGTCAGTGCGGTAACCCGACACAACACGGGGCCGGTTGAGCATGTGCTGGATGCCGGTTTTCAAGTAAACAAGTAGGTCGTTCGCATGCTGTGCGCGCCCGCCGGGGGACATCAACACACTTACATCCTGCCCAACCAAAGTGTGATGTTCAAAACCAAACATGCTGGCGGCGGCGGCATTGGCCTGGATGATCACCCCTGCGGTATTGATCACGGCAATGCCCTCAGGGGCTGATTCAAAAATATTGTGGAGTTTGGATTCGCTCAGGCGCAAGTTGCGCTCCACGGCACGCCCCTCTTCAATATTCTGGCGCAGCTGCTGGTTGGTTTTTTCCCGCTCCACCGACAAGCCCTGCGAGACGCGCAGGGCGTGTTGGAGCCGCAGCGAGATCATCCATACAGCCAACATGCCCAGAATCAGCACCAGCACCAGCACACCAAAGGTCTGGTTCAGCACCCCGGTGGCAGCACTTTGCCAGTTACTGACAGGCATGGTGACTTCCAGTGCACCGCGCACGTCACCCACTTTCCAGTCAGTTTTGGGTGATCCAGCCATGCTGTTGTGGCAGGCCACGCAGCTGGCTTGCATACGGTCAGCCTGGGCATAGCGCAACACCGGGGTTCCATTCAAGTCCGCCTGGCGCACATAGGGTTGATCAGGGTGCTGCTCAAGGTGGGCAAGCGCCTCGGTCTGAAAGCTGTCGAGCTTGCGCTCAGACACACGCCAGGGAAACGGTTTTGCACTGAACAACGCCACTTGGTATCCGGCCTCGGTTTTGGAGAGGTAGTGGCCCAGGTCAATCGTCAAGGTGGCCGGCAGGGGCAAGGATTTTGGAACCTCTTTGTAGAGGTGGGACACACCCATGCCACCCGCCTTGGCCAACGGCAATATTTCGGAGGCGTAAAAATTTCGAAAGTGCGTGATGGACTGGGCCTGTTTGGTGGCGGTGTCAATCATGTAGGTCTGCACCACCGCCTGGGCCGATGTGTAGGTGTACCAAGCCACATACAGCAGCGATGCGACCAGGAAAGCGGCCAGCAACGGCAAGGCCAGGGGATTCAGATAGATGGGGCGCATCGCAAACCTTGGGGGTAGATTCATGAATGAAATTCAGGTGAGCGTAACAGCCGCGTGGCTCATCTATCCGACCACACGCAATGGGATCGTGACGGGGCCGTCGTTCACCAAATGCACCTTCATGTCGGCACCGAACCGCCCGGTTTGGACCACCGGATGAATTGCCCGGACCCGGGCCACCGCGTACTCATACAAGCGGCGGCCTTCATCAGGCGGCGCGGCGGCACTGAAGCCGGGCCGAGTACCACTGGAAACATCGGCGGCCAGGGTGAACTGGCTCACCACCAGCAGGTCACCTGCCCTGCCCTGTCCGTCCATGTTTTGCACGCTGTGGTTCATCTTGCCTTGCGCGTCACTGAAAATACGCAATTTCAAGAGCTTGAGTAGCAGTTTGTCGGCCACCGCCTCGGTGTCGCCTCGCTCGGCGCAAAGCAGCACCAGCAAGCCGGGCCCGATCTCGCCCACCACGGCGCCGTCAATCACCACGCGCGCCTCGCTCACGCGCTGCAGCAGGGCCATCATGTCAGGTCCGGCTCATCGTCAAGATGCGCCTCCACGTCGGTGGGTAGCAGCTGGATGGTGGCGCGCAGCCCCGGCACGGCGGACATCAACGCCTGCTCCACCCGGCCCCTCACCGCCGCGGCCCGCCCCAGCGACCAACTTTCAGGCATGTGCATGTGCAGATCGACAAAGCGACGTTGGCCGGAGCGGCGTGTGGTGACATGGTCAAAACGGATAGTGTGGTGGTCAAAGTCGGTCAGCACTTTTTGAATATCGGCCAGCACCTCAGGCTCCAGAGCTTCGTCCATCAAGCCTTGCGAAGAACGCCAGATCAGATGAAAGCCCTCGCGCAAAATATTGAGCGCCACGCCAATGGCAACCAAAGGGTCCAGCCAAAGCCAGCCGGTCAGGCCCACTGCACCAATGCCCACCACCACGCCGACCGAGGTCCACACGTCAGTGACCAAATGGCGGGCGTCAGCCTCCAATGCAATGGAGCGGTGCACCTTGGCTGCCTTGAACATGACCCAGGCCAGCAAACCATTCAGGCAGGAACTCAGCACCGACAAGGCCAGACCCCAGCCCACTTGTTGGATCGGCTGGGGGTCCAGAATCCGGTGACTGGCGGCCCAGATGATGCCCATGGCAGCAGCAATGATCAAAATGCCTTCAAAACCACTGGAGAAATACTCAGCCTTGTGGTGGCCGTAGGGGTGGTCATCGTCGGCAGGGCGTTGGGCAATGGTGACCATCATCAGCGCAAAAATGGCGCTGGCCAAGTTGACAAACGATTCCATTGCGTCCGACAGCAAGCCCACCGAGTCGGTGATGACCCAAGCCAGCGTCTTGAGCGTGATGGTGATGATGGCCACCACAACCGAGGTCCACAGTAGGGTTTTGGCGGACGGCAGTCGCCAGGCTGATCCAGGATTATTCATGCAGCGATTGTGCCCAACCCGCCCCGAGGCTCTGACGAGCCACCCCTGAAGGTGATAGCATGCAGACCAAAAAATGACCGGAATTCGAATTCAAAAGGTCTGTCAGACCCGCAGCCTTGCTTGGTTCGTATGAACATTTTAAAAAAACACGCCCAACAAACCGGTTTCACTTTGCCGTTGTGTGTCCTGCTACTGGGCCTGACCTTGACGGGTGCAGGCGGCTGGTGGCTGCGCAACGCAGTGGACGCCAACGCGAGGGCAGAGTTTGAACGCGGGGTGGACCGGATTGAGGGCGAGGTGGCCCGGCGCTTTCGTGAGCCCATCTACGCTCTGAATGGCGCCAGAGGGGTTTACGCCGCGAGTGCGAGCGTGGAGCGGGCTGAATTCAGGGCTTTTGCAAATTCACGCAATATTTCGTCTGAGTTTCCCGGGGTCAAGGGCCTGGGCTTCATCCAGTCTGTCAGGCGCAAAGATCTGGCCGCCTTTGTGGCGGCCGAACGCGCCGATGGGGCGCCCGAGTTCAAGGTAACAGACCTGGAGGAAGCCGAGCGCGACCAACTCTATGTCATCAAGTTCATAGAGCCCCTCGCCAGTAACATCCACACTGTGGGAGAGGATGTGGCTTCAGAGGCCAGTCGCCGGGTGGGCGCCCAGCAAGCCATTGATACCGGCGAGCCCACCATCACGGAGGCTATCTCGCTGGTCCAGGCGGGGCAGGCCACAACAGGCGTCTTGCTGTATTTGCCGGTGTATGCGCAGGGCGCATCCGCGCGCAACGCGACTGAGCGTCAAGCAGCATTGCTCGGCCTGGTTTACGCGCCGATTGTCATTACAGACCTGCTTAACAACATGCAGGATCTGCACACGGGGCAATTCGACTTTGAGCTCTTTGACGCCCCCGATGGTGCGTCTGCCGATCGGTTGATTTTTGATGCGGACAACCACCTGGCGAGCTTGTCAGGGGACGATACGGGTTTATCGAGCCGCGAGTTTCACACTTTGCGCCCCGTGCACTTGCCCGGGCGAACCCTGATGCTGCGCATCAGCAGCACGCCACAGTTTGAAGCCGGCGTTCAGAGTGCCTCACCCGTACTCGTCGTGGTGGGCGGTCTGCTGGCGAGCCTGCTCTTGTC
>JAUXQA010000327.1 GCA_030683195.1 Rhodoferax sp.
GGATCCAGTGATGACCCCAGAGCTTGCTCCAACTCCACGTTGCTGTCGCACCCTTGGTCAATGGCGATCCAACGTCGTGCGGCGAACGCCAAAGCCCACGACAAACCAGGGGCCCGCGCCAGAAAGGGCCATGGCATCACACTTTTCAGGATATCTTTGGGTTCGCTCAGGGCACCGCAGCGATATTGGCGCAGAGGGTCGCTCCACCGAACCGCCACACAAGCACCAGACCGACGACGAGAAAGAAGCACACCCAAGGGGCAAGGCTCCATCAGGCAACAGACACCACAGCCATTGCAGGGTGCGCCCGGAGCCGGCTTGGTCGCCGCGTCGGGATGAATCAGGATGCGCTGGTAAGTGTTTGACATGGTGAGAATAGGTTTGGCCCGTCATTTTCTCAGTTGTGGCCGACCTGCGCACTATGCAGACTCTTCGGCAGGCCTACAATTTAATGTGAAAGTTCAAGTTCTTCTATATCTTGGGGGCGCTTCGCCTGTATCAATTAATGAAACGTTTCTGGCTGTTTTTTTCCCAATCGGTTACCGTCCTTTTGGCTGCTTATTTTGTCGTGGGCACCCTCAAGCCTGACTGGCTCGGGAAGCGGTCACTGCGCACCAGCGACGTGGCCCTGTTTGAAGCACCGGCTTCCGCGCCAGGTGAAATACCGCCCGGCAGCTTCAGGCTGGCCGCCCAGAAGTCCTCAGCTGCAGTGGTCAGCATCAATACCAGCAAAGCTGCCCAAAAGAACCTGCGCAGCGACGACCCGTGGTTCAAGTTCTTTTTTGGTGATCAGGGCAACGAGCCCCAGGTGGGGCTGGGCAGCGGTGTGATCGTCAGCCCCAACGGCTACATCCTGACCAATAACCATGTTGTCGAGAGCGCTGATGAAATAGAGGTCGTCCTGAACGATAGCCGAAAGGCTCGGGCCAAGGTGATCGGGACCGATCCGGACACAGACCTTGCGGTTTTGAAAATTGATCTTGAACGCCTGCCCGTGATTGTGCTGGGCAATTCCGACACGCTGCAAGTAGGCGACCAGGTGCTGGCCATCGGCAACCCTTTTGGCGTGGGGCAGACGGTGACCGGCGGCATTGTGAGTGCCCTGGGGCGCAACCAGTTAGGCATCAATACCTTCGAGAACTTCATTCAAACCGATGCGGCCATCAATCCGGGCAATTCTGGTGGCGCGCTGGTGGACACCAACGGCAATCTGCTGGGCATCAACTCCGCCATCTACTCACGCTCGGGCGGCAGTATGGGCATTGGTTTTGCGATTCCTGTATCCACTGCCAAGCTGGTCATGGAAGGCATCGTGAAAGACGGTCAGGTCACACGCGGATGGATTGGCGTGGAGCCCAACGATTTGTCGCCTGAACTGGCTGAGACCTTTGGCGTCAAAGCGCAAGCAGGCGTCATCATCACTGGGGTATTACAAAATGGACCCGCCGCCCAAGCTGGCATACGGCCCGGTGACGTCATTGTCAACGTGGCAGATGTTTCCGTTGGCAATGTGTCTGAATTGCTGTCACGGGTCGCAGCCTTGAAGCCAGGTGTGTCAGCTGACTTCACGGTGCTGCGCAGAGACGAGAAATTGAGCTTGAAAGTCACACCTGGCACGCGGCCCAAACCTCGTCAACCGGCTTCCCGTTAACGACTCAGAGCGCCTTGGCTTGAACGTGCATCAGGGCTTTGCACCCTCAGCACCCTCTTCAGGCGCCTGAGTATGTTTGATGAAAATTTGAGCGGCCCAGATACCAACTTCATAAAGCAAGCACATTGGGATAGCAAGTGCGAGTTGGGACACCACATCGGGTGGCGTCACTATTGCAGCAATCACAAACGCAAGCACAACAAAATAACCTCTGAAGTCCTTGAGTTTCTGAATGCTCACGATGCCCATGCGTGCCAGTACGATGACAACGATGGGCACTTCAAAAGCCGTGCCAAAGGCCAAGAACATCGTCAATACAAAGCTGAGATAGGCTTCAATATCTGGCGTTGCCGTGATGCTTTTGGGCGCAAAGCTCTGAATGAAGCTGAACACCTGCCCGAACACAAAAAAGTAACAAAAAGCGACCCCGATGAAAAAAAGCAAGGTGCTTGACGCCACCAACGGCAGCACCAGCTTTTTCTCGTGGGTGTAGAGGCCCGGCGCGACAAATGACCAGACCTGCCAAAGCACCACCGGCAAGGCCAGTAAAAAGGCCGTCATCATCAGCACCTTGAGTGGCACCATGAAAGGTGAAATCACCGAGGTGGCGATCAGGGTTGTCCCTTTGGGCAAGTGCGCCACGAGCGGTGCAGCCAAAATATCGTACAAAGCGCCAGGGCCGGGGAAAATGGCAAGCACGCCGGCCATAACCGCAATGGCAATGATGGCCTTGACCAAGCGGTCGCGCAACTCAACCAGGTGCTGGACAAAGGGCTGTTCTGTACCGGCGAGTTCGTCTTGTTTGGGGGAGGTGTCAGTCATCAGCTCAGCTTTTGTGGCCGGTACCGGGCCACGCGTGCCGCTCCGGACAGGGCTTTGGTGCGGGTACCGGTGCGGGCTTTATACCAATTAGGCGTTGATCCCTGCTTGATTCGCCACTTTTTCTTGGGATGGCGGTACTCGGGAAACACCTCAAGGCGGGGCTCCGCTGAGCTGCTGGACGCCGTGTCGGTCGCCTCAGCCCATGACTTTTCGAAATCACTGGCATTGGTCTGAATGGAAGACTCGACATCGCGTGCCGCCCCTTCCATGGTTTCCTTCATCTTCTTGAGTTCATCCAGGTCCATGGACCGGCTGACCTCCGCCTTGACATCCGACACGTACCGTTGCGCCTTGCCGAGCAGCGTGCCAACAGTGCGAGCCACCTTGGGCAGCTTCTCCGGCCCGATGACAATCAAAGCCACCACGCCGATCAGCGCCATTTTTGAGAGGCCGAGATCAATCATTAGACCCCACAGGCGCGAAGCAGCACGTCAGACTCATCAGGACTTTTGCTTGGCTTCCACGTCAATCGTGGTTTTGTCAGCACCCGCTGGCGCGTTGGCCACTTGAGATGCAGGAGGCTTGTCGTCTGCTGACGCACCGCCGTCTTTCATGCCGTCTTTGAAGCCTTTGACGGCACCACCGAGGTCGCCACCCATGTTTTTCAGCTTTTTGGTTCCAAACACCATTACCACGATGAGCAGAACAATCAACCAATGCCAGATAGAAAATGAACCCATAAATCTCTCCTAACGAATATATTCAATTTTAGTCGGTCAAGCCCGGAACTGCCCGGGTTGCGACCAAATTAACCCCTGAGCCAGGGACGCGGGCCACCCATCACGTGAATGTGCAAATGATGCACTTCCTGTCGCCCTTCATCTCCGGTGTTGCTCAGCAGACGAAACCCTCCGTCCGGGTAAGGGTTGCAACCTTCCTGCAGGGCAAGTTGCGGCGCCAGCACCATCATGCGCCCCATCAGGGCGGCATGTTCGGACCCCAAGTGGGCCATGGATGGAATATGGAGCTTGGGGATCATGAGGAAATGAACCGGTGCCCAGGGGTTGATGTCATGGAACACAAAAATTTCATCATCCTGGTACACCACACGCGATGGAATTTTGCCCGCCACGATTTTGCAAAACAGGCAATCAGGATCATGCGCCACAACGGAATCAATCATTCGGGCATCTCCATAGGTAAACCTTTATTCATTCGAACCATGCCGCTGACAATGCGGTAGAGAAACCAGATGGAGATGACGAGCCAGGCGATCCATCCGGGTATCAGGAACAGCAGCCACAGCGGGGCGGTCACTGCATACAGCAGCGCCGCAATGATGACCGTGCGAATGCGCCAGCGAAAATGCGAGGCGTGCCAGGTGCCTGCCGCCTCCGACTGTTTGACCAGATCAATGACCAACGCCACGATCAGCAAGAGCGGGCCAAACTGGGCGCCCGGAATCAACGCCCCCACCGCCACAATCAAATGCAATATGTAGCTGATGGTGCCCACGGTGTTGAGCGACTGCAGCTTTTGCAGGGTCGCCCGGTCAAGCGCCGGGTCGTTGGACGGGTTGGTGAAATCCTGGGTCATGGGGCCTCCGATTCGCGCGCCAGCACCTTGCGCAGCGCTTTTTCTTCAATGCCGCTGGTGCCCAGCCGACGGTCCAGCTCGGCCACCACATCGGCAGGGCTCAATCCGTAATGCGCCAGCGCCACCATGCAGTGAAACCACAGGTCGGCCACTTCGTAGACGATTTTGGATTTGTCGGCGCCGTGATCGACGTCTTTCGCGGCCATCACGACTTCAGTCGCTTCTTCCCCAATTTTTTTGAGAAAAGCATCCGGCCCCTTGTGCAGCAGGCGGGCCACATAACTGGCCGTGGGATCGCCGCCATTTTGGGGCAAGCGGCTCTCGATGACTTGCGCCAGATGAGCCAAGGAATCAACCGAAGATAAGGGTAATGACATGGGCGTTACTTGTAGATGGTCTTGGGGTCTTTCAAGACCGGCTCGGTGATTTTCCACTCCCCGTTCTCGTAAACCGTGAAGAAACAACTGTGGCGGCCGGTGTGGCAGGCAATGGCCTGCGCCGCATGGTCCGCGCAGTCCGGCACCTGAGCAGGCTGAGTCACCTTGAGCAGAATCACATCGTTGTCGCAGTCCATGCGGATCTCGTGCACGGTCTGCACATTGCCGGACTCTTCGCCCTTGAACCAGAGTTTGTTGCGTGAGCGGCTGAAATACACCGCCTGCCCCAGTTCTGCGGTCTTTTGCAGGGCTTCCCGGTTCATCCAGGCGAACATCAGGATGTCATTGCTGCCTTGCTCCTGGGCAATGACCGGCACGAGGCCTTTGGAATCCCATCGAATATGTTTTAACCAGTTCATGCGGGAATTGTCCGTGATTTGAGATTGCTTCTAAATAAATAGCGCAATACCCAATAAAAATGCCGGCCAGAAGTCGAAAAGGCTTAAATTCTGACCGGAATGCCACGCTCAGCCATGCGGGCCTTGGCTTGAGCCACCGTGAATTCGCCATAGTGAAAAATGCTGGCGGCCAGCACCGCATCGGCCCCGCCGGTCTGGATGCCGTCGGCCAAGTGGTCCAACGTGCCCACGCCACCAGAAGCAATCACCGGAATACTTACCGCGTCGCTAACGGCGCGTGTCAGGGCCAAATCAAAACCGGCCTTGGTGCCATCACGGTCCATGCTGGTGAGCAAAATCTCCCCGGCACCCCGGCGCGCCATCTCGGTCGCCCAGGCCACGGCGTCCAGGCCGGTATTTTGTCGTCCACCATGGCTGTAAACGTCCCAGCCGGCACCCACGGCCAGGCCATCGGGTCCGGTTCTCAGTGCGTCCTGGACTGATCGGCGCTTGGCATCGATGGCGACCACAATACATTGGGCGCCATAGCGGGCTGAGGCGTCTTCAATGACTTGGGGGTTGGCGATAGCTGCCGAATTGAAACTGGTCTTGTCAGCACCCGCATTGAGCAGCCGCCGCACGTCGTCGACCGTACGGACCCCTCCGCCCACGGTCAAAGGAATGAACACCTGGCTGGCGACGGCTTCGATGATGTGAAGAATCAAATCGCGACCGTCGCTTGTGGCGGTGATGTCCAGAAAAGTCAGCTCGTCAGCGCCTTGTTCGTTGTAGCGCGCTGCGATTTCAACCGGATCACCGGCGTCGCGCAGTTCGACAAAATTGACGCCCTTGACCACGCGGCCGCCGGTAACGTCGAGGCAAGGGATGATGCGCTTAGCAAGCATGAGGATTCAATGTATCAACCATTCAATTCATCAGCCCGTAGCTGCGCGGCCTCGAAATCCAGGTCGCCGCTGTAGATGGCACGTCCGCAGATCACGCCTTCGACGCCTTCGCTCTCTACCGCGCACAAAGCTTCGATATCGGCCATGTTGCTCAAACCGCCCGACGCGATCACGGGAATGCTCAAGGCTTGCGCGAGCTTGACGGTGGCCTCGACATTGATGCCGGTCAGCATGCCGTCGCGTCCGATGTCGGTGTAGATGATGGATTCCACACCGTAATCTTCAAATTTTTTGCCCAGATCCACCACCTCGTGGCGCGTCAGTTTGCTCCAGCCGTCGGTGGCCACTTTGCCGTCCCGGGCGTCCAGGCCGACGATGATGTGACCACCAAAGGCGGTGCAGGCATCCTGCAAAAAGCCGGGGTTCTTGACCGCAGCGGTGCCGATGATGACGTAGCGCAAGCCAGCATCCAGATAACGCTCAATCGTGTCGAGGTCACGGATACCGCCGCCCAGTTGCACATCAATTTCACTGCCGACTTCTTTGAGGATCTTGCGAATGGCTGCCTCATTTTTTGGCTGACCGGCAAAAGCACCATTCAAGTCCACCAGATGCAGGCGACGCGCGCCCTTGTTCACCCAATTGCGGGCCATGACGGCCGGGTCTTCGCCAAAGGTGGTGGATTGGTCCATGTCGCCTTGCTTGAGGCGAACGCAGTGACCGTCTTTTAAATCAATTGCTGGGATTAAAAGCATGATGCTTCAGGTTAGGGGGGAAGTTGGCAGAAAGGTGCGCAGTGCGCGGGAGTGCGTCAGGGATTCCAGTGGAGGAAGTTTCTGTAGAGGGACAAGCCGTGTTCAGCACTTTTTTCAGGATGGAATTGAGTCGCAAAAATATTATCGCGCGCAATCGCCGAACTAAAGCGTTGACCGTAGTCCGTCTCGCCCACGCTGTGGCGCGCATCAGACGGTTTGGCGTAAAAACTGTGCACAAAATAGAAATAACTACCATCAGGCACTTCGCCCCATACCGGATGCGGCGCCCCGCCATGGTTGTTGCGATAGACCTGGTTCCAGCCCATTTGCGGTACTTTGTACCGACTGCCGTCAGGCTGGAGTTGACCGGCGAGGTCAAACTTGATGACTTCGCCGTGAATCAGACCCAGACCCGGCGTGCCCACACCCGCCGGTCCTTCGGCGCTGTGGTCCAGCAGCATCTGCATGCCGACACAGACGCCAAACAACGGTTTGCTGGCGGCGGCCTCAAGCACTGAAGCCAGTAAGCCCGACTCACGCAGCTCGCGCATGCAGTCCGGCATGGCCCCCTGGCCCGGCAATACCACCCGCTCGGCCGAGCGCACCTCGTCGGGGTTGGCGGTGATCACGACGTGGTAACCCGTGCCTACAGCCGCCGCCTGTACGGCCTGGGACACGGAACGCAGATTACCCATGCCGTAGTCGACCACGGCCACGGTTTTGGTGCGAAAACTACTTGGAATTAAATTCATAGCTACAAACCCAATAAATACGCCGGCTAGAGGGCTATTTGACTATAAAACTACAAAGAACCCTTGGTCGAGGGGATGGTGCCGGCCGTGCGCGGGTCGAGTTCCAGCGCGCTGCGCAGGGCACGGGCAAAGGCCTTAAACACGGTCTCGGCCTGGTGGTGGGCGTTTTCGCCCCGCAGGTTGTCGATGTGTAGCGTTACAAACGCGTGATTGACAAAACCCTGGAAGAACTCGTGCGCCAGTTGCGTGTCAAAACTGCCGATCGAACCGCTGGTAAAAGGCACGTGCATCACCAAGCCGGGGCGGCCCGACATGTCCACAACCACCCGGGACAAGGCTTCGTCCAGCGGCACGTAGGCGTGGCCGTAGCGGCGAATCCCTTTTTTGTCGCCCACCGCCAGGTGCACGGCCTGGCCGAAGGCAATGCCGACATCTTCGACCGTATGGTGGCCGTCAATGTGCAGGTCGCCATCCGCTTGAATGTCGAGGTCGATCAGGCCGTGGCGGGCAATTTGGTCCAGCATGTGGTCAAAAAAGCCAATACCTGTGCGCAAATTGGACACCCCCGTGCCATCGAGGTTGAGCTTGACCGTGATTTTGGTTTCGGCCGTGTTGCGGGTGACTTCGGCGGTGCGGGGGGGGAGCATGGGCGTAGTGGTGGTCATAGTGAGGCTTCAAGGGCAGCCAGCATTTGCTGGTTTTCGGCAACCGTGCCCACGGTCAAGCGCAGGCAATTGGCCAGGAGTGGGTGCATTTTAGAAACGTTCTTGATCAGAACTTGACGGGCCTTGAGGCCTTCGAAGGTCTTTTGGGCGTCTGGCACCCGAACCAAAATCATGTTCGCGTCGCTGGGGAATACCTGTACGCCGGGCAGCCGGGTCAAGGCTTCAAGGAGGAACCCACGCTGCGAACGCAACGCCTGGGCCTGGGCTGCGAACACGTCGGTGTGTTCCAGCGCAAACAGGGCGCACTCGCAATTGAGCACACTGATGTTGTAGGGCGGGCGCACTTTGTCGATTTCGGCGATCAGCGCTTTGGGCCCCATCATGTAGCCCAGACGCACGCCAGCCAGGCCGAACTTGCTGAGCGTGCGCATCAGCAGCACATGGCTGTGGCGGGCGAGGCGGTCGATGTAGCTCTTGCTGGAGAACGGCTGGTAGGCCTCGTCCATCACGACCAGGCCGCCCTGCTCGCCCACGGCTTGAATGATCTTCTCGATCACGGCGTCATTCCACAGGTTGGCCGTGGGGTTGTTGGGGTAAGCCAGGTAGGTGATGGCAGGACGGTGTTCGGCAATGGCCTGAAGCATGGCCGCCTCATCCAGCTCGAAGTCCGCAGTCAAGGGCACGCCATGAAAAGTCAAGCCCTGCAACTGGGCGCTCATGGCATACATCACAAAGCCAGGCACCGGCGCCAGCACGCTGGCGGCCCCGACTTGCCCATCCGCTGAGGCGGGCACGTCACAGGCCAGCGCCAGCATGCTGATCAACTCGTCCGAACCGTTGCCCAACATGATGTCAAAGCCTTCGGGCATGGCGGCGTAAGTGGCCAGCGCATGGCGGAGGTCGTTGACCCGCTCACCGGGGTAACGGTTGAGCGCGAGCGCGCCAAGGCGCTGGCCCAGTTCGGCCTGCAAGGCCTCGGGCAGGCGGTGCGGGTTCTCCATGGCGTCGAGCTTGACCATGCCGGTGGCGTCCTGGACGGCGTAAGCGTGCATGGACTGCACATCCTGGCGAATCAACTGTCGGGGCTGAGTGGTCATGGGGTGCCTCGCATGGGGGGAACGGTGGTCAGGCGCATTTCGGCTGCGCGGGCGTGGGCTTGCAAGCCTTCGCCATAGGCCAGTTCAGCGGCGATCAGACCCAAGGTTTGCGCCCCGGCTTCACTCACTTCAATCAGGCTGCTGCGTTTCTGGAAGTCATAGACGCCCAGCGGGCTCGAGAAACGCGCCGTGCCGCTGGTGGGCAATACGTGGTTGGGGCCGGCGCAGTAGTCGCCCAGCGATTCGCTGGTGTACGCCCCGAGGAAAATCGCGCCGGCGTGTTTGAGCA
>JAUXQA010000350.1 GCA_030683195.1 Rhodoferax sp.
CACAAGGACAGTGGCGAGCTGCATCCCCTGACCATGGAAATTCTCGATCTGGCCGCCAACATGATCGAAGCCGGCGGCATTGAGGCCTGGAGCAAGGCCACGACCGAAGAGATATTTGCCCAAGTCGGTGCCACTGAGGCCGAGCAGTACACCAAGAGCACCGACATTCTGGAGGTCTGGTTTGACTCCGGTACCACCCACACCACGGTGCTCAAGGGCTCGCATGCGGGCGCAGCCCACGTGTCAGGCCCCGAGGCGGACCTGTACCTGGAGGGCCACGACCAGCATCGCGGCTGGTTCCATTCCTCGCTCTTGACCGCGTGCGCCATGAATGACCGCGCACCCTACAAAGGCATCCTGACGCACGGCTTTACCGTGGACAGCAAGGGCCACAAGATGAGCAAAAGCGCTGGCAACGGCGTGGACCCGCAAGAAACTTCCAAAAAATTAGGCGCCGAGATCATCCGCCTGTGGGTGGCCGCGAGCGACTATTCGGGCGACATTGCCGGCGACGACAAGATTCTGGCCCGCGTGGTGGACACCTACCGGCGCATCCGCAACACGCTCAAGTTCCTGATGGCCAACACCCAGGACTTTGACCCCGCCGAGCATTCAGTGCCGTTGGACCGGATGCTGGAGATCGACCGCTACGCACTGAGCCGCATCGCCCAGCTACAGGCCGATGTGCTGGCGCACTACGAGGTGTATGAATTTCACCCTGTGGTGGCCAAACTGCAAATTTATTGCTCGGAAGATTTGGGTTCGTTCTACCTGGACGTGCTCAAAGACCGCTTGTACACCACAGCACCCAACTCCCTGGCACGGCGCAGCGCGCAAACCGCGCTCTGGCATATCACGCAAGTCATGTTGCGCCTGATGGCGCCTTTCTTGAGCTTCACCGCTGAAGAAGCCTGGTCGGTTCTGGGCGAAGCGGGCAAGACGCCTGCAGCCAGCCGGGACACCATTTTTCTGGACACCTACCTGCCGCTGGAAGCACCCGATGCCGCCCTGCTGGCCAAGTGGAGCCGCATCCGCGAAATCCGCGACGCAGTCAACAAGGACATTGAAGTCCTGCGGGCCGACGGCCAGGTGGGCTCATCGCTGCAAGCCAGCGTAACGCTCACGGCCGGACCGCAAGACCACGCTTTGCTGGCCAGCCTGGGGGATGACCTGAAGTTTGTCTTCATCACATCCGCTATTAACTTAATAGCTGGAGAGGCAATGAACATATCGGCTAGCGCCTCAAAAGGCATTAAATGCGAGCGTTGCTGGCATTATTGCGACGATATTGGTGTGGACTCGGCTCACCCGACGCTGTGCGGTCGCTGCACCAGCAACTTGTTTGGCGCTGGCGAAACGCGGCAGGTGGCCTGATGGCTCGCAAGTCCACGTTTGGCAACCCCTCAAGCGGCGGCATGCTGCAGTGGCTGGGTTTGGCTGCCATCCTGCTGATCGTTGACCAGCTGACCAAGGTGATGATTCTGGGCTACTACCAGCTCGGGGACAGCACCTACGTGACCAACTTCTTCAATGTCGTGCGGGTGCACAACAGCGGCGCGGCATTCTCGTTTCTGGCCGGTGCGGGCGGTTGGCAGCGCTGGTTCTTCACCATCATCGGGGTGGTGGCGGCCATCGTGATTGTGTGGATGCTCAAAAACCATGGCGGGCAAAAGCTGTTTGCGTTTGCGCTGGCCTGTATTTTGGGCGGTGCCATCGGCAACGTCATTGACCGGGTGATGTACGGCTACGTGGTCGACTTTTTGGACTTTCACTGGGCCGGCTGGCATTTTCCGGCCTTCAACGTGGCTGACGCCGCCATTTCGATCGGCGCTGCCAGTTTGATTCTGGATGAGCTGCTGCGGGTGCGGCGCTCGCGCTGAGGCACGCTGAACACTTGGGGGCGAGTAGCCTTAAAAATAATAGCTACTCACCCAATAAATTCGCCGGCTAGGGCTATAAAACGCCTATAAAGTCAAAATCGTGCAACCCGTGGTCTTGCGCGCTTCAAGGTCACGGTGCGCCTGCTGCACATCTTCCAGCTTGTAGCGCTGGTCAATGCGGATCGTGACTTTGCCGCTGGTCACGGCCTCAAACAAATCATCGGCCATGGCCTGCGTACTCTCCCGGGTGGCAATGTGAGTGAACAGCGTCTGGCGCGTGACATAAATCGAACCTTTGGGTCCCAGAATGCCCGGAGAAAAGGGAGCTACCGGCCCGGAGGCGTTGCCAAAGCTGGCCATCAGGCCGAAAGGTGCGAGGCAATCCAGCGACTTGTCCCAGGTGTCTTTGCCCACCGAGTCGTAAACAACCTTGACGCCCTTGCCGCCCGTGATTTCTTTCACGCGGGCCAAAAAGTCTTCGGTCGCGTAGTTGATGACAAAGGCGGCGCCATGTTCTTTGGCGAGCGCGCATTTGGCATCAGACCCTGCTGTGCCAATCAGTTGCAAGCCCAGCGCTCGCGCCCATTGGCAGGCGATCAGGCCCACACCGCCGGCAGCAGCATGAAACAACACAAAATCACCGGCCTGCAGCCCGCCCTGGGGCAAGGTGCGCTTGAGTAAATACTGGGCAGTGAGTCCCTTGAGCATCATGGCGGCGCCGGTCTCGAACGAGATGGCATCGGGCAGCTTGCACACGCACTTGGCCGGCATCACCCGCAACTCGCAATAGCTGCCGGGGGGCTGGCTGGCATACGCCGCACGGTCGCCCACTTGCAAGT
>JAUXQA010000333.1 GCA_030683195.1 Rhodoferax sp.
CGACGAGATCGTGCCGCTGCTCCGCGAGGCCCTGGCCCGGCGCTCGGCGCTTGAATGGGAAGCCGTGTTTGGCGAGAGCGTGCCCTGCTCGGCGTCGCGCAGCGTGTCCGACATGTTCGACGATCCTCAGGTGCAGGCCGAGGCGATGTTCTCCACCCTGTCGCATCCCGCACTGGGCAGCTACCGCGGCTTCACCCAACCCTGGGTGTATAGCCGCACGCCTGGCCCGGCGCCGTTTGCCGCCCCCACGCTTGGGCAGCATGGGGACGAGGTGCGCCGCACCGTAGCGGACCGCTGATTGCTATCACGCCGCGTGTGCCGGCGCATCGGCCCGGCGCTTTGCCGGCGCCCATGGGCGGTAGGCCATGCCCAGCGCCTTCGCCTGGCGCTCCTCGTAGCAGGCGAACTCGGCCGTCGACTGCGAGCCGCGCAGGCCGCCGCGGACAGAGCCGGGCCTTGTGTCGATGTAATACTCCGCCCAATCGGCCGGCAGCGGCTGTGAATCCGGCACCGACAGCCACAGGCGCAGCAGGTGACGTTTGGCATCCGTCTCCTCGAAGTCTTCGAAGGGTGTGCGCGAATGCACGATCACGTAGTTGTTGACGAGTTGCAAATCACCCTGCTCGAGCTTCATGCGAAAGCAGAAGCGTGGGTCAGCCATGATCTCTTCCAGCAGGTCGATCGCCTCCCACTGTACCGCCGTGACGCGCGGCACCTCGGGGAAGTCGCGTTGCGCGGCCACGATGTTCTTGCGGTTGACCCGCATCGTGAAGTGCCCAGGGTCGCTGCCGACGATCGGGCAGGCGTAGTACGGCGGCTGCAGTGGGTCCTGCGAACCCTGGTAGTGGTGGTAGAAGGGCTGCTTAAGCACCTCCAGCAGGTCGGGCCGGCGACGGCCCAGTTCTTGCGCCACAGCGATGGTGCTGGCCACCAGGCTTTCACCGCCGGACTTGGCGACGCGACGACACAGCAGACCGACGATGTCGCCCGAGTCCATGTGGAAATCCAGCCCGGCGTTGGTGTTGTAGCCGCGGCTGCGGCCGTTGGCTGCCTTGTACTCGGCGCCCTCGTCGCGCACGTCGTTCATGTACTGGCTGGCCGGGTTCTGGGTGCGTGCCACGCCGGAATGCAGGCCCATGCCCCAGTAGGCGAGCTTGGCATCTTCCTCGCTCCAGCGCTCGACCGGGAAGCCCTTGAGTAGGCAGATGCCCCAGCGGCCCTGCGCGATGGCGAAGGCGCGCTTGAGGGCTTCGCGGGCCGCTTCGGCCAGCGGGAAGTCTTCGGCCGTCATCGCTAGCCAGGACTTGCCGGTTGCCTTGGCGTGGGCCAGTGCGGCGTCGAAGCCGGCGACTTCATCAGCGCTCAGGCGCTGGGTCCACGACTTGTCGGTGCTGGCTTCTTCATTCGTCCAGCCGCGCGGGGAGGTATTGTTCATCGGTTTGTCTCCATTTGGTTTGAGTGCAGGTATGGAGCCGAAGTCTAGACACTTCCCTTCGCAAGGAAAAGTGATTAAATTTGGGTTTCAGATCAAGGAAATCTTATGAAGATCGAGATGTTCGACACGCTCGACGCTGTTCTGCGCGGCGGCTCTCTGGCCGCGGCGGCAAGCGAAATGAACCTCACCCCGAGCGCCGTGAGCATGCAGATGAAGCAGATCGAGGCCTGGCTCGGGCAACCGTTGTTCGATCGCTCGGGCCACGCGATCCGCCCGAGCCCGCTGGCGCATGAGGTGTCTGGCGCCATGCGCGAGGGCTTGGAGCATTTGCGGTCGCTGCGCCGGCGCAGCGCCGTCGTGGTCGAAGGCGTTGTGCGGCTGGGCATCATCGAGTCGATGTTGCCGGTGCTGCTGCCCGGCACGCTGACTGAACTGCGCACGCGCTACCCTCGGCTGGAGCTGCGGCCGACCGGTGGCCGCAGCACGGGCCTGACCGACGCGGTGAAGTCGGGCGAGCTAGATGCCGCCGTGGTCGCGGAGCCTCCGGGTGGTGGCTCGGCCCGCCTGCTGTGGCGTCCGCTGCTTCGCAGCGAAATGTGCCTGATAGTGCCGCCGAATGCAACGGAGACCTCGGTGGCGGTTCTGTTCAAGGAGTACGAGTGGATCCGCTACGACCGCAACACCATCTCGGGGATGCTGGGCGCGCGTTACGTGACCAGCCAGGTCCGCACGGGGCACGGCGCACTCGAACTCGACAGCATTCAGGCGATCGTCGCGATGGTCAGTGCAGGGCTAGGTATCGCGCTGGTCCATCTGGTCGAAGCCGGGTTTTGTCAGTCCTACCCGGTGCGATTCGTCCGTCTGGGCCGCAGCGCTCCCGCCGTCCAGCTTTCGCTGGTGTCGCGCAAGGCCGACGGGGAAAGCCGGCCGCTACGCGCGGTGAGCGAAGCAGTCACCACGGCGCTCGCGGTCGCGCTTCGCCAGCGAGGCCTGGCAGGCCGCTGAGCGCAAGCACTAGTCTAAGGTGCATCGACTCGAAGCGCGTGTTCAAACTGGCCAACCCGCCGGCATTGCTACCACTACCGGCTGACCGTGACGAGCTTCACCAGCTGTTTTCGATTGTGGCGCGAAGGTCTGCAGGGAGTTTGGCACTGGATTGCGGGCCGATAAACGCAAGAATTCCGAGGCTCCAAAACTGCTGGTTAGGAATGCCGGCTCATGGTCGGGACGATTCATCGGTAGGCGCAACCTGTATGACCGGTAATGCTGCACCCCCCGAGGGCCAATCAAAGTGCACCACTTACGTACGCTTCGGTAATTTTCAGCCTTGCGTTGATGAGGTCCATGTCTTCCATCGGTGTAGTGACACTCCGCTTGCTTTTCTTCTGGATGCAGGTAAGGATAAACATCTCCTCGGCGAACTTGACGTTGTACACGGCTCGGTAGACGGTAAGCGTCTAGCCGCGGCATATTGATTTGATTCCGCCGTTTGCCGACCATCGCGTGTATGGTGAACATGGTGGCGGCGATTTACTGGGCAGTGGCTGGGCAATTGGCTCGCTGGTTGCGCGCGGCCATCCGGACGGCACATCTCTGTGCAAGTGCGCTGGTGTCGACGCTCAAGAGAGCTGGTGTAAAGAAGGTTTCAGCCAGCACGCTGCCAGCGATGTGGCAACAGTTCATCGATCCGACTGTTGAGCTGCGTGGGCAGTCTGGTCAAGATGTCCTTGAGATAGGCAAAGGGGTCATGCCCGCGGAGCTTGGCCGATTGCAGCAGGCTCATCACCACCGCGGCACGCTCGCCGGCCAACTGGCTGCCTATGAACAACCATTTTTACGACCAAGGCCCCAGGGCCGCATCTGGTTCTCGATCCAATTGTTATCCACGGGCACAGCGCCGTCTTTCAAAAACTCCGAGAGCGCCTGCCAGTGGTTCAGGCTGTGGTCGATCGCCTTGGCAATCGCGCTGCCGTCGGGCACTCGAGTGCGTTCAAGTCGCAACCAAGCGTGCAGTTCTTCCCACAGTGGCTTGCTGCGTTCCTGGCGCATCTGCAGTCGCTGCTCGCAACTCAGCCCCCTGGCATCGGCCTCAACGCGGTACAACCACGCAATTCGCCCGATGGCCTGAGCCGCCACAGGGCTGGCGTTGGCTTTGAACAGTTCGTCAAACTTCCTCCTCGCGTGAGCCAGACAATTTGCAGTCTTGCGCCCCTCAAGGGACATGGTGGCATCGTAGCCAGCGTACGCATCAACAACCAGGGTCCCTGTCCAGCCTTTGAGGAACTCGTGCGGGTACTTACCTCCACGCCCCTCGCAGAAGTCGTACACCACACCGGGCATATCTTCGAATGCTCCCCTGGCGTAAGCCCACATGTAAGCCTTCTTGGTCTTGCCAGCACCCGGCTCAAGCAAGCCGATGGGCGTTTCGTCGGCGTGCAGCACGCGCGAGCCCAGTACGAACGCCCGGTGTGCATCGTACAGTGGCAACAACTGCGCTCCGGTCTGGCCGCCCCAAGCCGCCAGCGTCGAGCGCGGCGTGTGCACCCCAGAGCGGGCGTTGATCTGCTCCTGCCGGTAGTACGGCATGTGGTCACAGAAGCGGCTGACCACGGTGTGCGCTTGCAGGCCCGGTGTGGGCAGCGCGTTGTCGAAGACTTGGGCCACAGCAGGCTCCTGCACCATCAGCTGGCAGCACCGGACGAGCCCACTTGCCCCGAATCTGACGCTGCACGAAGAATTGCGCCGGCACGATATCCAGACGTTCGCTGATGTCCTCGCCCACGCGCACCATGGGTTGGCCGCACTCTGGGGATGGACAGTTGGTATTCTCAGGCTCAACGCGGGTATCCACACGCGCCAGGTGTGGCGCCAGTGCTTCGCGTTTGGGTTGGCTGCGTGGTTGCTTGTCTGGTGTGCCCCGGTCTTGGGTCGAACCACTGGGCTGCAAGGCTGCCAGTTGCGCCTCCAAGCTAGCTTGGTCAGCGGCCAGTGTCTCTTCGAAGAGAGAGCGCTGCTCAGCACTCATGCGCTCGGTCTTGGCACCGAACTTCCAAGCCTTCAGGCGCGTCAATTGGACGGTGATGCTCTCAATCTTGGCGTCGCGCCACTTGATGGCTTGGGCATCAGCGTTGATGCGTTTGGCTTGCTCGGCAATGTGCTTACTTTGCTCGTTGATCTGGGCCAATAGTTGCCCTGCAAAAGACGCCCATTCGCTCGGACTCAAGGCTGAAATATCCTGGACTTTTATTGCATGCGGGTCGAGCATGCACAAACTATAAAGCGCCTCAAAGGCTCCCGATATTGGGAGATATTCCAATTGATTTTTGACTCTTTTTTAGACGTAATTACATACGCGTAATCACCCTCATTTGCTCCAGTCTCTGCCAGGGAAGTCCCAGTACCAAAGCATCGAATTGTTGCTTTGTCAAAGTCACGGGAGCCGTGCTATGCGGGTCAAACTGCGGCCACACGAAGCGCCCCACATTGAGCCTGCGCGATGCACACCACACGCCAAACCCATCATGCACCAGCAACTTGATGCGTGTGGCACGCGCGTTGGCGAACAGGTAACCGTGGTGGGCCTGGGCCGAGCCAAAAACCTGCACAACACGGGCAAGCAAACGATCGCTTCCTGCACGCATGTCCATGGGCCCTACGGACAGCCACAAGGAGTCGATGCGGATCATCGCAACCACTCGCGCAACCAAACGCCACAAACGCCCGCCAATTGGCTTGGCCAGGTCACCGTCACCGTGGCTGATCCACGGCGCAATTCCATCCGGATTTCCCCAGTGGTTTGCGCAGCCGATACGGGCGCAGCGACTTCAGTGCTGGATTGCAACGTGACCGGAACAAACGCCAGCGGCTGCGCAACCAAGGTTCCTTGACGGTGTTCGCGTAGCCAACGGTGAACAATGTTGGCATTAACGCCATGCTGCATGGCCACACCAGCTATGGAGGCATTTGCTCGGGTGCAAGCCGCCACCACTTGAAGTTTGAGTTCGGGGCTGTAATAACGCCTCTTGGGGGTGCGAGCTTCGCTCGCCATGGTGTGCACGATGTTCATCGCGCACACTATCTCAACCTTTCAGCCGCTATTCAAGATGTGAGCGTCCAGACGCTTACGGTAGACGTATCAATCAGTTCAACTGAAATGACGACCAGACTCGACAGCAGTAGCCTACGCTTCCCAGCTTGCATCAAGGTTGATGAGTTGTAATGCAACTTGCGATTTTTCCAGCGCGTTTGTGTTGCGCATGTCTTCAATCAGCGGGTCGAGGCTTTCACAATTGAACTGACTCGACCAGCATGCCATTTTTGCCGAGGTTTGTACAAAGCCCTGGGGCTCATTTCTGCGGGTCAGCGCACGGGCGCAGTCGCCATATTGCAAGTGCTAAAACGTAGGGATGATGATTCGAGAAGCCCCCGCTCGCGTGAGCGCCGCGTTCATCACAAGCCTAGACAGGCTGCCATTGCCATCATCAAATGGATGCACCTCTGAAATTAAGAAAGCGTAGAGCGCGCCGGACGCGAATCCATCTGCATGGAGCGGTAACCAAAATTTTTAGACAGTGTCCCACGTAAACGCCTGTTCCAAATCCCGCGCCCACTTCGTTCAGCAGCACATATTGATTGCCGGCCGGGCCATTTTTCCCGTGACTCGAAAGTTCATCACTGGGCTGGTTACCACGACAATGTATTGAAGATCGTCGAGTCTGTGCAGACCCTGGTCGTCGTTAAGTACGCTGAGATCGGCAGTTGCCTTGCTCATTAAGGCAACAAATCAGGCACGTCTAAAGCTGTTTCTATTGAGCTGGCCGTGTCCGGCGCCGACCGATGGCTTCAGGCCCTTGATGGTGCGCAAAGCAGTTCAACCTCGCGCTGTTGCGCGGTGATCCCAAGGCACGCGCGCGCCGCTTCCACACCCTTGAGCCTGAAGTGCGAGCTGAAGAAATCGCGATGCGCACCATGCTCATGAAAATGCAGTGGAGTCAACACCACCGACACCATAGGGACTTCTAGCTCGAGTTGCAGGTCCATCAAGGCGTTGACTACCGCCGTTGAGACAAAATCATGACGGTAAATTCCCCCGTCGACCACGAATCCGCAGCAAACGATGGCCGCATAGTTACCGCTTTTGGCCAGTTTTTTGGCACAGAGCGGGATTTCGAAGACCCCGGGTACTTTCACAAGATCGATGGTATTGCCGCTGTGGCCTTGGATCGCCATTTCAGTGGCAAAACCTTCCCATGCATTCTGTACGATGTCCTCATGCCATTGCGCATGCAAAAACGCGAAGCGCATACTTGTTTGGATATCTTTGTCCATCACTGTGCCTTTCAGTCAAAAACCACCACATCGCGCAGCGCATGACCGGTTGCTAGCCGATCAAAACCTTCGTTGATGTCATCGATCGCAAGTTGTTCGCCCATGAGTCGCTGAACCGGCAGCTTGCCGCGCTGGTAAAGATCGATGTAGCGAGGAATATCGCGTGTTGGAACTGCTGATCCGATGTAGCTGCCACGCAAGGTGCGCTCCTCGGCTACCAGCGAAACTGGCGGCAATTGGAAACGCAGCCCAGGGTTGGGCAGGCCGGCAGAAATGGTGCTGCCGCCGCGCCGAGTGATGTTCCACGCCAGTTCCAAGGCCGGAATCGCGCCAGCCATTTCAAAAGCGTAGTTGACGCCGCCTTTTGTGAGTTCGCGGATCTGCCCTGCGCAGTCAGGATTGCCCGCGTTGAAGGTCGCTGTTGCGCCAAGTTCGCGTGCAAGCTTGAGCTTTTCTTCATTCAAATCGATGGCGATGATCTCGCTTGCACCGCTCGCGACAGCGCCAAGCAATGCGCTGAAGCCAACGCCGCCCAGACCGAGCACGGCCGCCGTGCTGCCAGCTTGCAGTCTCGCAGTGTTCACCACTGCACCAACACCGGTCAGAACGGCGCAGCCAAACAGCGCGGCTTCACGGTGAGAGATGTCGGAGTCGATCTTCACGCACGAGCGTCGCGAGACGACCGCATGGTCGGCAAAACATGAGACGCCGATGTGGTGATTGAGCTGTGTGCCGCCTATGTGCAGGCGTCTGCCACCATTGAGCAGCGTGCCGGCGTTGTTACTCAGAGCGCCAGGTTCACAAAGGGCCGGTCGACCTTCGGCGCAGGGCGCGCAGCAACCGCAGCTTGGAATGAAAACCAGCACGACACGATCGCCCGGCGCGAGATCGGTCACGCCAGCGCCGCATTCGACGACTTCGGCGGCGGCCTCGTGGCCCAGGGTCATTGGCAACGGACGCGGCCGATC
>JAUXQA010000338.1 GCA_030683195.1 Rhodoferax sp.
TGGAGAACTCCATGCTCACCGGTATGCGCGCCATGGACATGCAGGGCCGCATCACTTATGTGAATGTTGCTTTTTGCCAACAAACTTTATCGCTTGTGGTTTGGCACCTTGGCGGGCGGCCACCTGCAAATGGTGGCCGAAGCGGGCGTGCCAGCAACACAAACCACCGACGATGGCCTGGACGATGTCGACGGTTTTGCCGGCATGCCTACTACCCTGTTGCCCGACAACGACGCTGAAAGTGCGGAAATTTACCTCGACACCCTGAACATGTGGTTGGAGGTGCGAACGCGCTACCTCAGCTGGGTCGATGGTCGGCTGGCCCAGATGGTGATTGCCACCGACATCACGGCAAGGCGTCTGGCCGAAGAACAATCCGCCATGCAGACCGAACGGGCACAAAACGCCAGCCGCCTGATCACCATGGGCGAAATGGCCTCCAGCGTGGCGCACGAGCTGAACCAACCGCTGACGGCCATCAACAATTACTGCAATGGCATGGTGTCACGCATCAAAAGCAAGCAGATAACCGAAGAAGACCTGCTCGGCGCACTGGAGAAAACCGCCAAACAGGCCCACCGTGCGGGCCAGATCATCCAGCGCATCCGGTCTTTCGTCAAACGCAGTGAGCCCAACCGCACCCCGTCAGACATTGAGGGCATGGTGGAAGAAGCCGTGGAGTTGGCCGAAATTGAAATGCGACGGCGCAACGTACGGCTCACGCACTATGTAGCACCCCGCATGCCGCCCTTGCTGGTAGACCCGATCCTGATCGAACAGGTGCTGGTCAACCTGCTCAAAAATGCAGCCGAGTCCGTCGACTCTGCCCAGAGACCTACCGCCCTGCGCAGCGTCAAGTTAAGGGTTGCACCGGGCCACATGGACGGCAAACCCGTGGTTGAATTCACCGTGCTGGATTCCGGCAAAGGACTGGCGCCTGAAGTTGTTGCCAGGCTGTACGAGGCCTTTCACTCCACCAAGGCTGACGGCATGGGCATCGGGTTGAGCCTGTGCCGCTCCATTGTGGAGTCCCACATGGGCAGGATGAAAGCCGAGAACCTCTACAATGACAAGGAGCTGACAGGCTGTCGCTTCTCCTTCTGGATTCCCGTGACTGAACCTTTGCAGCCCAATCATTCCATTCACATCAAGACAACCAAGGATACCGGGTTAAGCCCAGGTTAAGGCATGAGTTTGATACCGAAAAAAGGCACTGTCTACGTGGTAGACGACGATGAAGCCGTGCGCGACTCCCTTCAATGGCTGCTTGAGGGCAAAGACTACCGGGTTCGGTGTTTCGACTCTGCGGAATCGTTTCTGAGCCGTTATGACGCCCGTGAAGTCGCATGCCTGATTGTGGACATTCGCATGGGCGGCATGACGGGTCTGGAGTTACAAAACCGGTTGATTGAGAGCAGTTCTCCCCTGCCCATTGTGTTCATCACCGGCCACGGCGACGTGCCCATGGCGGTTGACACCATGAAAAAAGGTGCCATGGATTTCATCCAGAAGCCATTCAAGGAAGATCAGCTTGTCTCCTTGGTCGAGCGCATGCTGGATCAGGCCCGGGACGCCTTTGCAGAACACCAGATTGCAGCCAGCCGCGGCGCTCTGATGGCGCGGCTGACCCTGCGCGAGGCCCAGGTGCTGGAGCGGATTGTGGCGGGACGGCTCAACAAGCAAATTGCCGACGACTTGGGCATCAGCATCAAGACAGTCGAAGCCCACCGCGCCAACATCATGGAAAAGCTCAATGCCAACACCGTGGCCGATCTTCTTAAAATCGCGCTGGGCCAGGCATTGACCAAAGCCTGAGGTGATGTCACCCACCGCCACGCCAACGAGTTAATTTTTCAAATGCCCGCCCGAACAGGATCAGCGGGCTTTTTTACTTATGGAACAAAACCCATGACAAGCCAGCAAACGGGCCAGATTATTGACGGTGTTGCCCTCTCCGCCGAACTCCGTGCCAACGTCGCCCAGCGCGTGCAGGCACTCAAAGCTAAGGGCGTCACCCCCGGCTTGGCAGTGATTTTGGTAGGCGACGACCCTGCCAGTGCCGTCTACGTCCGCAACAAAGTCAAGGCTTGCCTGGACACCGGCGTCCACTCCGTGTTCGAGAAGTACGAGGCCACGCTGACGCAGGCCGACCTTCTGACCCGAATCGCCGCACTCAATATCGATCCGAGTATTCACGGCATCCTGGTACAAATGCCTTTGCCCAGACACATTGATCCGCACAGCGTAATCGAAGCGATTTCCACCACCAAAGACGTGGACGGCTATGCCACCTTGAGCGCGGGTGAATTGATGACTGGTCAACCCGGCTTTCGGCCCTGTACGCCTTATGGCTGCATGAAGCTGATTGAGCGCACGGGCATTGACTTAAAGGGCAAGCACGCCGTGGTCATCGGACGCAGCAACACCGTGGGCAAGCCGATGGCACTGCTGCTATTGCAGGCCAACGCCACGGTCACTGTTTGCCACAGCGCCACGGTCGACATGGGCCATTTCACCCGGCAAGCCGATGTGATTGTGGCTGCAGTAGGTAAGCGCAACGTACTCACGGCCGACATGGTCAAGCCCGGCGCCGTGGTCATCGATGTGGGCATGAACCGCAATGACGAAGGCAAACTGTGCGGTGACGTTGATTTTGCAGGCGTGAAGGAGGTGGCCAGCTTCATCACCCCGGTGCCCGGCGGCGTGGGGCCCATGACCATCACCATGCTTTTAGTGAACACACTTGAAGCCGCTGAACGCACCACCAAGTAAGCACAATGAATAATCCCTTGCTTTCCTTTGATGATCTGCCGCTGTTTGACCAAATCAAGCCGGAACACGTCGCACCCGCCCTTGAGCTGTTGCTCAAAGAGTCAGATGCGGCCCTTGAGACCGTGACTGCCCCCGATTTCCCCGCGCGCTGGCTTGACATGTCCCGTGTGCTGGATGTCACCACCGAAAAACTGGGGCGTGCCTGGGGTGCAGTCAGCCACCTCAATAGCGTAGCCGACACGCCAACCCTGCGGGCTGCCTACAACGAAGTGCTCCCCAAAGTCACCGAGTTCTTTACCCGTCTGGGGGCAGACGAACGCCTGTATGCCAAATACAAGGCCATTGACCCAAGTTCCCTGAATGCCGAGCAAATTCAGGCGCACAAAAACGCTGTACGGAACTTTGTGCTCGGTGGCGCCGAACTCACCGGTGCTGACCGCGAGCGCTTTGCGGCCATCCAGGAACGCCAGGCTGAGCTAGGCCAAAAATTCAGTGAAAATGCGCTGGATGCCACCGATGCCTTTGCCTATTTCGCTCAATCAGAAGAGTTGAACGGTGTGCCGGAAGACGTGAAGCATGCGGCACTGGCGGCTGCGCAGGCCGAGGGCAAAGAAGGCTACAAGCTCACTCTCAAGATGCCTTGCTACTTGCCTGTGATGCAATTTGCAGCTAGCAGCGCCCTGCGCGAGACACTCTACCGTGCCTATGTCA
>JAUXQA010000340.1 GCA_030683195.1 Rhodoferax sp.
CGGAGAACACCAGTGCCGACACGGCCGCACCCCGCGCTTGCCCCAGCAGCAAAGTGGATTGGGGGTTGACGTTGACAAACACGATCTCCACCGAGGCGCAATCAGGCTCATAGCGCCCGACCACCTCGCGGATGCCGTCAAACAGCACTTTGAGGCGCGCCGGCAAGTAGTCTTTTTCGATGTGGGTGGTGCTGATGGTGCCGCTGGCTACATAGGCCAGGTTTGAGCCGTCCACATCAATCACGCCAAAGCCGGTGGTGCGCAGACCGGGGTCAATGCCTAAAACTCTCATTCGCTCCTATTTTTAATTTTTTAAGGCAATGAATACGCCGGCTAGAGGCCGAAATACCATCTAACCGAGTGAAAAAACACCGGGGCGGCAAAACACAGCGCGTCCACCCGGTCCAGCAAGCCGCCTGCCCCCGTGACGGCGGGCCCCTGGCCGCGCCAGATCGGGATCCCCCGATCCCGCTTGAGGGCCTTCATCACCAAATGCCCCAGGGAGCCAGCCACGCAGGCAATGAAGGCCATTGCCACGGCCTGGCCCGGCTTGAAGGGCGTGATGCCCGCCAGCAGCCCGCCCACACTACTGCCTACTGCGATGCCTATCCACCAGCTTGGCCAATTGAAACTCTGGCTGATCTGCGGTGCTGCGGGTGACCGGCGCAAGCGGCGCGAGGCCAGGTGCTGGGCCAGCATGCCGCTCTGAACCACCAGCACCAGAAAAAACACCAAAAATGCCGTGCGATTGGTGTAGCCGGGGAAATTGAGCAGCAGCAGCGCCGGCACATGGCTCATGCCAAAGATGCACACCATGATGCCCCACTGCAGTTTGGCATTGCGCTCCAGAAAACGCTGCGGGTCGTTCGCCAGCGCGCTCACCACGGGAATCGCCAGAAACACATAGACCGGGATGAACACGGTAAAAAGGTTGAAATATTTGCTGCCCACCAGCCAGTATTGCAGCGGGAGCACCACAAAAAACGCGAGCACCAGGCTGCGATGGTCGCCCCGCCGGGTGGGCGAGAGGGTCATGAACTCGCGCAGCGCAAAGAAAGAGACCCCGCCAAACAACACCAGCGCCACATTATTCCCACTGAGCCACCCGACCCAGAACACCAGCGCCATGAACCAGCTGGTGCGTAACACGCCTTCAAAATTTTGCAGGTCAGCCCGGCGCTGGTCAGACGCCGCGCTGTCATCGCCTTCCCGCAGTGACAAGACCACGGCGGACACGCTGGCCAGCAGCAGCAGGCCGAAGAGAATCAGAAACAGCGCGCCGACTTGCTGGCTGGCGGTCAGGTTTTTAAGGGACTGGTACATGGGCTTCAGGCGCGGTGAGGTTCAGACATCACGCAGCGCGATGACCGCTGCTCTGGCCCGATCCAGAAAAGCGCGGCGCTCTTCACCCGCCATCACGCGGATGGGCGCGCCAAAAGTCACTGAGCACAGCACCGGCACAGGCACCACCTCGCCCTTGGGCATGACCCGTTGGACGTTGTTGATCCAGGCGGGAATCAACTCGATGTTGGGGAACTTGAGCGCCAGGTTGTAAAGCCCGGCCTTGAAGGCCTGGGGTTCTTCGGCGTTGCCGCGTGTGCCCTCGGGAAACAGGATGATGGAGTCACCGTGGTCCAAGGCTTCAATCAGGGGCTCCAGCGGGTCTTCGTCGGCGGTGCGCTCGCGCGACACATAAATGACGTTGAACACGGCCGTCGTCAGCCACTGCTTGAAGGGGGTCTTGGTCCAGTAGTCCCGCGCGGCAATGGCGCGCGTGCGTGCGCGCAACTCCTTGGGCAGGGCGGCCCAGATCATGACCAGGTCGGCATGGCTCTGGTGGTTGGCAAAGTAAATGCGCTGCTCGGCCTTGGGTGGGCACCCCCACCAGCGTGCCTGTGACCCGGTCAGCACCCGGACCAGACCCAGCAAAAAGTAACTCATCAGCGTGGCAAGCATGATGGGGATGATACAGAGCGCGCCGGGCGCTGCCCTCAAGGCAAGGCAGCGCTATTCAGCCGGTTGGCAATCACCCCAGCCCGCCCGGCGATGTAGCTGGAGTTGGGCAGTTTCTCAAAATACTTGGGGCGCGGCAGCATCACGGCCAGGCGAGCTGCCTCATAGGTGCTGAGTTTGGCGGCGGGCTTTTTAAAGTAGTGCTGCGCTGCTGCCTCGGCGCCAAACACGCCTTCACCCCATTCCACGCTATTGAGGTAGATCTCCAGAATCCGCTCCTTGCTGAGCAGGGCCTCCAACAGCAGGGTCAGCACAAACTCCTGGCCCTTGCGCAACAGTGTGCGTTCGCCCGAGAGAAACAGGTTCTTGGCCAACTGCTGGGTGATGGTGGAGCCGCCCACCACTTTGGGCGGTCGGACAGTGGGCGCTGTGTTCTTGGTAGAGGCGACCGGTTTTTTGGCCGCCTGGCTGGCCTGGTTTTTGGCGATCTGGGCTTCAGCCTTGGCTTCCGCTTTGGCGTTTCTCAGCCAGGCTTTTTCCAGTGCGTCCCAGTCCACGCCGTCATGGTTGCTGAAGCCGTCGTCTTCGCTGGCGATGACGGCGCGCTTCAGGTTGTCTGAAATTTGCGAATACGGCACCCACTGCTGGTGCCAGGGCAAGCGGCCTTTGTCATTGAGCACCCTCCAGGCCTCCGAGCGCTGAAAGGCCGTGGACTGCGGGTCGATCACCGTCATGCTGGCAATGCGCGCTACAAAAAACAGCTGCAATGCCAACACCGCCACCACCAGGAGGCCGATCCAGCGCAAGAAGGGCTTCATGGCTGCATGCCTTATTTCATGCTGGCACGCAATTCGGCCAGTACCTGCAGCGAGGGCGGACGCACACCGCGCCAGATCAAAAACGCCTCGGCGGCCTGTTCCACCAGCATGCCCAGGCCGTCGCGCGGGCTGGCGCTGTGCTCGTGGGCCCAGGTCATGAAATCAGCAGCGGCGGGGCCGTACATCATGTCGTAGGCCAGGGCGCCGGGTCGCAAAACGCTGGCCGTCACGGGGATGGAGCCGCCCTGCAGGCTGCTGGCCGTGGCATTGATAATCACATCGAAATCACCCTCTAGCCGGCATATATCCTGGGTGATTAGCTCAGTATTGTGTAGCAATGCCAGTGTGGCATGGCGGGCAACCAGCTCGGTGGCTTTGCTCCGCGTGCGGTTGGTCACGGTGATATGGCCGGGCTGCGCTTGCAGCAAGGGCCCCAAAACGCCCGCCGCCGCCCCGCCCGCGCCAATGAGCAACACGCGTTGGCCCCACAAGTCGACTCCCGCGTTGCGCTGAATGTCATTGACCAGGCCCACGCCGTCGGTGTTGTCAGCCAGGATGGCATCGCCTTCAAATCGCAAGGTGTTCGACGCCTGGGCCAACAAGGCCCGTTCGCTGGTCTGGGTGGCCACAGCCGCGGCTTCAAACTTGAAGGGCACAGTGATGTTGCAGCCCCGGCCGCCCTCGGCGCGAAAGGCATTCACGGCGCTGACAAAGCTGTCCAGCGCAATGTGGCGTTTTTCGTAGCGCAGGCTTTGCCCGGTCAGTTCGGCAAAACGCGCATGAATCCACGGCGATTTGCTGTGTTCCACGGGGTTGCCCATCACGCAATAGAGGTCATTCGATGGGGTCATTTGGCAGTGAGTTGGGTTTCCAGCGTTTCGTCGCGGGTGAATTTGAATCGGGACACCACCAGAATCTGGTCGGCTTTGCGGCGCATGGCGTCATTGAAGCGGCCAAAGGGCCCGGCGTTGCGCACAATGGCCTCGGCGCGGCGGTCCAGCGTGCGGTTGCCTGAGCTTTGCACGATTTCTGTGGCGACAATGCGGCCGTCAAAATTGACCGTGACCACCATGGTCAGCTCGCCATACAGCTTTTTGCCGGCCACCTCGGGAAAGTTCTCGGTGCCCTTGTCTTCGATGCTGCGGCGTAGTTTGTCGTAGTACACGGCGTAGCTTTCTTCGCGTGTGGCCGGGCTGACATAGCGCTTTTTGGGCCGGGAATTCTCCTCATTGATGCGCCGCTCGATTTCGGCCAGCAGTTTGATCAACTGGCGTCGTTTTTGCTCCCGCTCGGCCTGCTCGGGTGTCAGGGTGGGCTGCTTGGGGTCGCGTGGGGGCAGGGCGGCGAGCTGGCTTTTGATCTGGGCCAGCATCAGGTTTTGCTGCTCCTGCAAGGTCTCCAGCTGGCGCTGCGCCTGGTCCTGGGCGTCGTCCCCGGCGGTGGAGATCAGGGCCGGGGGCAAGGGGCTCGTGGCCCGCCCACGCTCTGCATCGCCCCCACCGGCCATGGACGCCTGGGCGATGGCCGTTGCCTTTTCAGGCTGCTGGGTGGTGCGCGCATTGACCAAAATCACCTCCAGCGGCGTGTCCTCGAACACGCGGTTGAAGGCCTCGGGGTCGACAAAACGCACCGTCAGCAGCACCGCGTGCACGGCAATGGAGGCGCCAAGCGCCAGTTGCAGGGGGCTGAAAGACCGGAGGTTCACGGGGAAGGGTTATCGCCAGCGGGTGGTGTGCCAGCCGCTTCGCCTTCGGTCATGTCCACGGCAATGGCAATGGGTCCGGCTGAGGCTTCGTCGTCTTCGTCCCCGGCATCGTCGGTGGCGTCAGTCGCTTCGGGCAGGGCGTCCAGGCGTTCCAGCACCGTGCCCACCACGTCCAGCGTGACTTCATCAATGTCGCCCAGCTTCACGCGCACCCGCGCGCCGCGTGGCAGGTTTTGCCCGCCCATGACCGGCAGCACCAAGGGCAACTCATCAGCGCGCACCATGTTGTCCTTGAACACGGTGGCCTCAATCTCGGTGATGCCCTGCTGCTGCTCGTATTTGAGAATCCAGAAGCGCTGAATGGCGAGCTGGTAATCGTTGTACGCAAAGTAAGCCGAATCAAAGCTGGAGATGATCGAGAACAGGTCCGCATCCTTGGGCTTGAACGGCGCCACCAGCGCGGCCGTGTTGCCATGGCGGGCGCAGGCAATGATTTGCCACTGGTTGACCAGGTCGGTGTAGCGGCGCAGGGGCGAGGTGCTCCAGGCGTAGCTTTTGACACCCAGGCCCGCGTGCGGCAGCACCCGGGTGCCCATGCGCACCTT
>JAUXQA010000343.1 GCA_030683195.1 Rhodoferax sp.
AACAACAGGCGTTGGTGCCAGCACTGGCTTGGCGACAGCGACGGGCACGGGGGCCACTGGAGGTGCTTCAGGAGTCGGTACTTCAGGAGTCGGCATTGACTTAGTGGTTGCCTCGGGCGCCTGGACTACAACCGCTGGCACCTCTTGCAACGCAACAGCCGCTGGCGCAGCGACCTCCTGGCTGGTCGTGAAGTAAGACCGCCGGGGTTCTTCGGTAGCAGTTTCCGAAACCGGCAGAACTTCACGAACCGGACGTTCCTGATGATCGGCTTGTTCGCTGCGTTCGCCACGTTCCCGGGGTGCACGATCGCGTCCCCGTGGGCGTCGTTCGCGGGTCTCTGTGCCATCAGGACGCATTGCAGCGTCATTGCTACCTTGGCCTGGTTCCTGGTTTTGGTCCGTGACAGCCATAACCAGTGGTGCTGGACGTTCTGCTGCGCTGGTCTCTCCCTGGTTCGGCATGTCGCTTCTGCCACCTTCACTTGGATGACGATTGCGATCGGGCCGGCGATCATTGCGGTTGTCCGCCCTCGGCTCGGCCCGGTCGCCCGTTGGGGTTTGCTCGGTGTTGGCCGGGCGCTCGCCACGACTGCGCTCAGAGCGACCACCACGCCCACCGCGTTCAGATGAGCGAGGTGCGCGATCCTGCCCCGGCTCGGCTCTTGGCGCATCTTGCTGGCCGGCGCCATGGGCTGGCGACGCGGCAAAGCCTGCATCCATGTCTGCGGCCATGGGCTTGCCTTCAGCATCAAAACGTTCGCGTTGTCCCTGCGGTGGGCGCTCGTTGCGGCCACCCCGACCTCCACGACCACCTCGGCCTCCACGGTTGGTGCGACCTTCTTCGGTGCGACCTTCGCCGCGAGGTTCATTCCGGCGAGCGCCATCCCTTCCCGGGCGTCCATCACGCTTCTCTTCCGTGCCGATCGGCATGTCTGATTTAGGTTGCTGAACTGCCGTGGGCGTTGGTGCAGCCGCTGGCGCAGGGCTGAACAAGCTCTTGAGCCATGCAAAAAAGCCCGTTTCTACAGGTGCTGGTGCAATGACAGGTGCCGCGCGCGGTACTGCAGCCACCGGGGCTACAGGCTCAGGCTTTGGCACGGCCACGGGCGCAGGGGCGTCAGGCAATACACCTTTGATGATGGGCGTTTGCTTGTTGGTGGGTTCTTGCGAACGGCGGGTGACCGATGTGGGGTCTTCCATTTCGTCCGCCATCTTGTAACTGGCTTCAATGTTGTCCAGGCGTGGATCATCGTGCTTGAGCCGTTCAAGCCTGTAGTTGGGCGTTTCCAGTGTCTTGTTGGGCACCATCAGCACGTTAATGCGCTGCTTCAATTCAATCTTGGCAATCTCGGCCCGCTTCTCATTGAGCAGGAACGAGGCCACATCGACTGGCACCTGGCACAGCACGGAGGCCGTGTTGTCCTTAAGCGACTCTTCCTGGATGATGCGCAGTATTTGCAGTGCACTGGATTCCGTGTCACGAATGTGGCCCGAACCGCCGCATCGCGGGCAGGGAATCGATGCACCTTCGTTCAGCGCAGGGCGCAAGCGCTGGCGGCTCATCTCCATCAAGCCAAATTTGCTGATGGTTCCGAACTGGACACGAGCCCGATCCTGACGCAGAGCATCGCGAAGGCGATTTTCGACATCTCGGCGGTTGCGACTTTCTTCCATGTCGATGAAGTCGATCACGATCAGGCCACCCAAGTCACGCAGACGCATCTGGCGGGCCACTTCATCAGCGGCTTCCAGGTTGGTGCGGGTGGCCGTTTCTTCGATATCGCTTCCCTTGATGGCGCGGGCCGAATTCACGTCAACCGAGACCAGTGCCTCGGTGTGATCAATCACGATAGCGCCGCCGCTGGGCAATTGCACGGTGCGAGCGTAAGCGGACTCGATCTGGTGCTCAATCTGGAAGCGGCTGAACAGGGGCGCATCGTCGCGGTAGCGCTTCACGCGGGCGGCGTGCTCTGGCATCACGTGCGCCATGAACTGTTGTGCCTGCTCGTACACGTCATCGGTGTCAATCAGGATGTCACCAATGTCGTTGTTGAAGTAATCGCGGATTGCGCGAATCACCAAAGACGATTCCTGGTAAATCAGGTAGGCGCCCTTGCCACCCTTGGCCGCGCCGTCAATGGCACTCCAAAGCTTCAAGAGGTAATTCAGATCCCACTGGAGTTCAGGCGCGCTGCGGCCAATGCCGGCGGTGCGGGCAATGATGCTCATGCCATTGGGGTATTCGAGCTGGTCCAGTGCCTCTTTGAGGTCAGCGCGGTCTTCGCCTTCAATACGGCGAGAGACACCACCGCCCCGGGGGTTGTTGGGCATTAGAACCACATAGCGACCCGCCAGAGACACAAACGTGGTGAGGGCTGCGCCCTTGTTGCCACGTTCTTCTTTTTCCACTTGGACCAGGAGTTCCTGGCCTTCGCGAATGACGTCCTGGATGCGGGCCTGACCTACAGCAACGCCCTGCTGGAAGTATTGACGAGAGATTTCTTTGAACGGCAGGAAACCGTGGCGGTCTTCGCCGTAGTCGATAAAACACGCTTCCAGGGACGGTTCGACCCGAGTAACGATCGCCTTGTAGATGTTGCCTTTGCGCTGTTCGCGCCCTTCGATTTCGATTTCGTAGTCGAGCAATTTTTGCCCGTCAACGATGGCCAACCGGCGTTCTTCTGCCTGGGTGGCGTTGATCAGCATCCGTTTCATGGTCGCAGTCCTTCAATTCAAATTAGCAAACCGCTCTTGACGAGCTATTGATACCGGAACTGACGCTTTGAATTGAGGAGGAATTGCCGGAGAACCGAAACTTAAATGACAAGTTTCGATGTGGGCGCATGGAGGGGAGCAAATAGGTTTGGCCGGATCTTCGCTATGGGTCGGATAGCTGGCTGCGCCAATCTGAAAGGCGTCAATGGCCGGCCCATGCCAAAAAACGGAACGAAAACGTCCCGCAGGCATGCATAAATCTGGCTCATCAACACAAACATATTGCTTCATTCCGCTCACAGCTTGATTGGCTGCGAGGTTTGGGTATTCCGTATCAGTGGTTCAATGCGTCGTTTTGACCAGACAATTTGTGTGCCACTTCAAACAACTGGCTTGAGGTTTGCATGAAAACTGCCTGGCGGTACCGACTTACTGGCGGGGCGAGCGGCGGGTGAACTAAACTCACCTTCATTTACGAATTAACTTTCAGTTAAATCAACCACTTACGGCCCTTCGCTAGTGAAACACATTATAGGGGTCAATCCAACCCCACTGCCACCCCAAGTCAAAATGCTGGTTGTCGACGAAAACGCAGCGGGGCAGCGTCTGGACAACTTTTTGATGCGCCACCTCAAGGGTGTGCCCAAGACCCACATTTACCGCATCATTCGCAGTGGCGAGGTCCGACTCAACAAGGGGCGCGCCGCCGCTGACTCCCGCGTGGAATTGGGAGACATGGTGCGTTTGCCACCGGTTCGTATCTCTGAACGGGTGGCAGAGAAGACCCAGGCCATGGTCGACGAGTTGACGCGTGGCATACCTGCTCGCGATTTCACGGTCTTGCTGGAAGATGATTGGCTGATTGCCATCGACAAGCCCGCGGGCGTTGCCGTGCATGGCGGCTCTGGTGTCAGTTTTGGTGTCATTGAGCAATTGCGCATGGCACGGCCCCAGGCCAAGTTTCTGGAGCTGGTCCACCGGTTGGATCGGGACACCAGCGGTATCTTGCTGATTGCCAAGAAAAGAAGCGCCCTGACCCACCTGCAAGATCAGTTCCGGGAGCGCGAAACTGGTAAGACGTATCTCGCCATGGTGTCCGGTCAATGGCCCGCCAACAAAAAGGTGCTGGACAAACCGTTGTTCAAATATTTGCTGGACACCAAGGTGGGTGCTGCTGGCGCTGGCGAGCGCCGGGTCAAAGTGGTGTCTCGGGACGATCCCAACGGAATGCCCTCTGTCACGCTGGTGAAGGTCCGCGAGGCGCTGGCAACGGGTTTCACCTTGCTTGAAGTCACGATCAAGACCAGACGCACCCATCAGATTCGTGTCCATCTGGCAAGCGAAGGTTTTCCCATTGCTGGCGATGACAAATATGGCGACTTCGAATTGAACAAGAGGCTGCTGCGAGCAGGAAAACTCCCAGCCCTCAAGCGCATGTTTTTGCATGCCTGGCGCCTGCAGTTCAATCATCCGGCCAGTGGCGAGCGGATTGAATTGCTGGCCCAACTACCCACTGAACTCGGAGCATTCGCAACCCATGCACACCCAAGCGTACCCAGCTAAAAGAATGTCCTGCCAATTTGACCTGATCGCCTTTGACTGGGATGGCACCTTGTTTGACTCCACCGCCATCATCACGCAGTGCATCCAGAACGCAGTTCAAGATGTCGGCGGCGCGAGGCCCAGCGACAAAGATGCGTCCTATGTCATTGGCATGGGTTTGATGCAGGCTTTGGCGCATGCCGCACCGGATGTGCCCGTTGAGCGCTACCCCGAACTCGGAGCACGCTACCGCCATCATTACACTGCCCACCAAAATGACATCAGCTTGTTTAAAGGGGTGCTTGGCATGCTCGCGGACTTGAAGTCACGCAATCACGTGCTGACGGTGGCCACAGGGAAGAGTCGACTGGGTTTGGACGAGGCTCTCAATGCGGTGGAGCTCAAAGGGGTATTCGATGGTTCGCGCACGGCTGATGAGACTGCGGGCAAGCCGCATCCCCGAATGTTGAATGAATTGATGGCTCAGTTCGGCGTTGAACCGGCTCGAACGCTGATGATCGGCGACACCACCCATGACTTGCAGATGGCGCTCAATGCCCAATGCCCCAGCGTGGGTGTGAGTTATGGCGCACATGAGCCTGATGCCTTTCACGCCTTGGCGCCTCTCTTTATTGCCCATTCTGTCCAGTCGTTGCATCAGTGGCTGCTGGAAAACGCCTGACTGGTCAGGGCTTGACCATGATCGATGAAATCCCCTTGTGTAACGCTGCCGATCTGGTGAACAGCGGCGATGCCGTGCCCTTTGACGTCGTCTATTGCGGCCAGACCATCCAAGCCTTTTGTATTCGGTATCAGGATCAGGTGCATGCGTATCTCAATCGATGTTCGCATGTGCCCATGGAAATGGATTACCAGCCCAATCGATTTTTCGACAGCACAGGCCAATGGCTGATGTGTGCCACCCACGGTGCCATGTATGACCCGCAGACTGGTGCATGTCGTGGCGGTCCGTGTCGAGGTGGTTTGACAAAGATTGTCCTGTCTGAGACGGGAGGCGTAGTGCACTGGCATACTGCCCACAACCTTAAGTCCCTAGAGTTTTAAATGACCGACCCTAACCATCCTGATCAATCGACTGAATCCTCCGGCTTGAACTCCGACTCTGGCAATAGTCCAAACATGGCTTCGACCCCAGCAGACAATGGGTCCAATTCGCCTCGAAATGAATCCAAATCCTTTGTTGCCAAAGAGATCACTTGGGAGCGAGAGACGCTGGAAAAATTGGTGTTCGCAACACTCAATGAGCAGCGGCTTGCCCGCCGTTGGCGGAGTTTTGTCAGACTTGCCTGGCTGGTCTTCTTTATCTTCATTGCCTGGCTGGTGTTCAGCCAGACCGGACCGACCCGTTCGGTCTCGACGCCTCACACCGCCGTGGTGGAAATCAAGGGCGAGATTGCTTCTGGTGCAGAGGCCAGTGCCGAAATGATTATTTCTGCTTTGCGTGGAGCTTTTGAAGACCCGGGAGCCCAGGCGGTGGTGTTGCTCATCAATTCTCCTGGCGGCAGCCCGGTGCAAGCCGGCATCATCAACGACGAGTTGCTGCGTCTCAAGGCCAAGCACGCCAAGCCCCTGTATGCGGTGGTTGAAGAGTCTTGTGCGTCAGCCGCCTATTACATCGCGGTCGCGGCGGATCAAATTTT
>JAUXQA010000354.1 GCA_030683195.1 Rhodoferax sp.
ACCCGTATGCGTACCTTAAGGATGTGCTGGCACGTTTGCCAACGCACAAAAACAGCCGCATTGATGAACTGCTGCCGCACCACTGGGCTCCCCTGATCAGGTAATCGTTACGCCGTCAACGGGTGTTCGCCGGACGCATACACAAAGCCGGCCGATTAACGAGTAGGGTTGATCGAATGTTGGAGAAACCGTCTGCCAGGCTTGTCCGTCCTCACGGAAGGCAAAGATCTGGCGTGAATTTTTGTAAGCATCAGACCCAAGGTGGATGAAGATATCGCTGATCACGAATCGGTCGGTCTCATTGCGAATAGTGTTGTTGTCCATGTGAAATCCGTAAGAAGGCCACAGACACTCCCTGCCAGGGAATGCCACTGGCCGGGTTGATGAATTCTTCTATGAGCACGTCAAACAGCTCCAATGAAGTCGGTTTTATGCCAAGAAGAGAAGTGGTCTTTCAGACCGAGGTTTGAATGCTGCGGAAAGGATCGAGCACGTGATGAATCAGCTTTTTTCGCACCAGTTGAATTCGGACGAAGCGGCTCTCCAGGCCTTTAAAGCCAAGTGCCTTGCGGCATTTATCCTGCTTGGAAGAAGCCTGCTCAAGGTCAGAAAAGCGTGGAACGCTCCAGGACCAGAACAGCACATACCAACGCCATTGCCGGTCTGTGATAACGCCTGCTTCCCGCATGCGTTGGGCCTGACTGTAGCTGGTCTCTGTTCCGAGCAAGCGAAGCCAGGGATACAAGCTGAATGGCAAGCGCTGCCAATCGAGTGGACCGATTGAAGTTTCAGATTTCATAATGAGTCCGTGAAGTGGACTCGCCGCCCTGAAGGCAGTGAGCCCACAAGGATTGATGGAAAATATTGCTGATGTCCTCAGCTGGAAGATAAACCTGAAGCAGGTCGTTTCGGCCTAAATTGTACAAGAGCCACGCTCGTGTACCGTGGTGTTTGTCGGGTGGCACCTAGTTGATGATGGGTGGGCGGCACAAACACCGCGGACTGCCGTTTTCTTCGGAAAATTTTGGTCGAAAAAAAACGGGCAAAGAGCCCGTTTTTCTTAACCTTGGAGAGGCATCGACTCAGTTTTTGAGCTTTGCAGTGCAGTTGAGCACAAGAGATTGATCAATTTTTACCCGCTGCTGCTCGCCCAGGGCAAGAGCGTGCATGGCCTTGATTTCTGCGGACGCCAATAGATCCTGCGCAGGGTTGGAAACCGTGCCTTCAAGCCGTACCGGTGTGCGGCCTTCGACCAAGGACAGACAGTGTGTCGGATGTTCAGTGAAGGTCTTGAACATCATGGCCACAGGTGACGCCACCGGCTGAGCCGCAATTGAACAGGCGCTGGCAAAGACTGTGACGCCCAAGGCGATAACGATTTTTGAAGAGTGAAAATTGCTCATAAATTGAAACCTGATTATTGGTCAGAATTATTGGTTCAAAAAGGTTTGGATCTGCTCGACCGGCGCATACCCAGCCATGCGCCGACCATCTACTGTAAAGAGCGCAGGAGTTCCATTCACATTCAGCTTCCTGCTCAAAGCAATGTTGCGCTCGACGGGATTGTCACAAGTCTTAACGGCCGGCGGGGTGCGCGTAGCCATATATTCGTCCCATGCCTCCTGGCGGTTTGAAGCACACCAGATGGACTGAGCGACAGAACGAGCGTCGGGGCGAGGGATCATGAAGGTGATGATGGTCACGTCAGTGAGCTTAGCCAGTTCCTTCTCCAACTGATGGCAAAAGGTGCAAAACGGGTCGCTGAAAACGAACAGTTGGCGCTTGCCCGAACCCTTTTTTAGAACCAGCGCATCCTTGATATCCAGTTCACTTGGGTTGATTTTCAACAGTATATTTTTCCGGTCATTCGTATGGTTGACCTGATTTTTCAGGTCAACCATAGCTGCATTCAAAAAGAAAAAAGTTCCTGTTGCGTCCACATAAGCGATTTGATCATCTACCAACAATTCAAAAACACCAGGCACCTGCGTTGGCGCAATGCTCTTAGGAGCTGGATTTTGTGGAAATTTCTCCTTGAGCATTTTCCCAAGAGCGTTAGTTGCCTTTGAGATGTCTGCTTTGGGAGATGTATTGGTGATCAGCGCGGCAGGATTCACCTGTACTTTGGTCCCGCGAAGTTGCTCCGCATTTGCTGAAATTGAGCTAAGAAACAACATGCCAATTGCGACATAAGGCAATATTTTTTTGTGCATAAATTTAATTCCTTTTCAAATTTTGTGGAGAACCGGCCCTTTTAAAGGGCCGGTTGACTAATTTGAATAGGGAGGTTATGGGTTAACAAGAACCTGAGTTTGTGAATTCCGCACAGTGGTGACACCACCTTCAACTGCTGTAACAGTTAACTCGAACGTATATGTACCCGCAACGGTTGGGACAAACGAGGAAACCAATGATCCAGAGTTCGAAATGGTGACCGCAACAGGCGTAGCTCCAACTTGGGCCCACGAATAGCCAAACGTTGCGCCGCTAAACGAACCTTGTGTAGTAACCACCCCAGTCATGGACGCAGCAGTGTTTCTAGCAATTACTTGGGCATTCCCAGCTGATACAGAGAAAGTATTTCCTACTCCACCCACAATAACTTGAGTATCAGACACAGCTGTTCGGGTTGTAGCGTCGGCAAGAGTCGATGTAACGGTAAATCTAAAGCTATACACACCAGATACAGTTGGTAGGAAAGACGCTGATGTCGAACTTGCGTTGGAAAGAATCACCACAGCAGGCGTAGCGCCAACCTGAGTCCAAGCATAGGTATAACTCACGCCAGCGGACGAACCTTGCGTTGTCTGTGAGCCAGTCAACGAGGCAACAGAGTTTGCCGGAATGGACTGAGCAGGACCAGCATTGGCGGAAAGTGCAAACGCAGCAGAACCACTCACAGCCGACGTTGCCAAAACCTGGGTTCGACCAATGACAGTGACATTGGTACCCGAGGCACCAACAGACGTAACTGAAAGATCGAAAGAATAGGTCCCGGCAACAGTCGGAATAAACGAGGCAGTCAATGTGTTCGCATTGGAAATTGTGACTGCAGCAGGCAATGCACCGACTTGCACCCATGAGTAAGTGAAACTAGAGCCGCTGAATGAGCCTTGCGTTGACACCACCCCCAACATGTTTGTTGACGCATTTACAGCGACAGTTTTAGCATCTCCAGCTGACACTGTGAAGGTACTGACGCTACCGCCAACCGCTACCTGGGTATCCGAGTTGGCAGACTGCACAGATCCGTTCGGCAGCGTGGCGGTGATGGTGAGCCTAAACGTATACAGGCCAGGCACGGTTGGCAAGAACGTTGCCGTAGAGCTTGACGCATTTGACAAGGTCGCCACCGCAGGGATTGTTCCGACTTGAGCCCAGGAGTAGGCATACAGCACGCCAGCGCTTGAGCCTTGGCTAGTCTGGGAGCCCGCGAGTGACACAACAGTGTTTGTTGCTACGGTCTGTGCTGCCCCTGCATTTGCGGATAGAGCAAAGTTTGTCGTTCCGCCACCAGCCGCAGTTACGGCTATCTGTGTTCGGCCGGTCACTGTTGTGGAGCCGGCTGTGGTTGTGGCTGTCACAGACAAGTCAAAGGTATACATACCAGTCACAGTAGGTAGAAAAGATGCCGTAGTTGTCGTCCCGTTAGACAATGTCACAGTTGCGGGAGTCGTACCCACCTGGGTCCACTGGTATGTGTATGACACTCCATTGGTCGCACCTTGGGAACCCACAGTGGCTTTAAGCGTTGCAATAGATCCGATGGCAATCGATTGGACATCACCAGCCGACACCGTGAAGACACCAGCGGGTGCTTCTTGCACGACAACTGACGTTTGGGCTGTCGTGACGGCTTGGGAACCATCGGGCTGTGTTTTGACCACTTTGTATTCAAAACCATAGTTTCCAAGCGTCGTTGGAGCAACAAAACTGGCTGTACTGGTATTCGAATTGGCCAAGGTAACGCGCGACGGACCTCCTAAAACACCATCAAGTTGACGCCATGAAGTGGAATATGAAAGGGAATTGTCACGATTGAGGATCGCGCCCACAAGCGATACCTGTGCACCTTTTGAGACAATACTCGGGATACCTGCGTCGATCACGTCGGTAAACGATGCCGGATAAATTGACGCGACCACAGATCCTGTTGCTGTCGCTGGAAAGCCGTTAACAGTAGCACTTACCTGGACGTCGTAACGATATTGACCTGGGCTCAACGGAATCACAGAAGCTGTCGAATTTCGCGAACCAGCGATCGGGAGAATTGAAGGATTTTCGGCCGCCGGCGTCCAACTGTAAGTAACGCCTGAAACGGTAGCGCCAGGATTGATCGTAAATGGCACGTTCAAGCTCAATTGCTTATTCACATATCCGGTGATAGGTGTTGAACTCTCGACCAAACGAAATCCAGAGGCCGACAACTCACTTACTGTCAGGTCGGTATATCCGCTGACTGAGCCAGATGATGAGGATGCAGTATTGGTGATACGCCAAGTTCCCGATTTCGCATTAGGCGGAACAGTCACCACTACACGGCAAGAACCTTCGCCAGAGCCACTGGCAATTACTGGTGCAATATAAGTCGCACCAGAACAATTTGCATCACTGAACAAAAGAGAAGAATCCAGGCCTAAGACTGGAAAAAGAGGGGCCGCACTCCAAACCATCGCTGTTGGAGTCGTGCCGCGCATGACTGCGTATGCTGCAATCTCGGTCGTTTGACCAGCGCGCAATGTTTTATTTCCAACAGAGATCGTGTTGGTCAGCAACTGGGATGTTGTGCCGCCTGATTCGCCACCACCGCCACCACCACATGCACTGAGTAACAGCGCTGTGAGGATGGAGGCTCCGGCTAAAGTTCGCTTCAATAACAATTTAGACTCCTGTAAACGTCTTGTGCAAGACAACAATTGTCATTATCAGAGGGCCCTAGCCTGAGAAAGAGAGAATGCAGATAGTTGCGACGGAAATCGAAGATGGCCGCCGAGCAAGTAGTCTGAACATGATGTTTGCTCGGAATGAGCCCGAACATTCGGTAGAAATGTGGACAATTGAAGACCGTCCCAAACGAATGAAATTATTCAAAAATAGGGGCTTGCGCGAACCAAAACATGCTGTAAATTTGATCTAAGGGCCACACAAAATGCCTGATCATCATCAACACAAAATTATGAATTTATGAAAAATATCAATTTCAAACTGTCATCACTTGCAGCTGCCACATTTCTTCTGACTGCCTGTGGCGGGGGTGGCGGCAGTGATACGAGTTCGACTACACCCGCACCACAGATCAATCAATCTGTACCTCTGATCATGACAGTGGCGGAGCCAACCTATACGGTGGCATCGGGCGAACTTGCAGCATTCAACTATCTCAATGCAGAGCGATCACATTGCGGTTTTGGCAAAGTGGCGCAAAACACATTTCTCGACAAAGCGGGCAAAAACCATGCAACTTACTACCGGGCAAATCCTGCTTCATCAACCAATAGCCCACACAGCGAAACTCGGGGATTAACTGGCTTCACTGGCGTCACACCTGATGATCGCGCTATGGCAGCTGGCTATAGCTCCAAAGTGGGCGAGGTGGGCGCATTTGCCAACGCATGGAGAAATCTGGAGTACGTGGCTCCTTACGACACCACCGTGATTGCTTATAACGGTGTTCGTGGTTTGATGAATGCTCCGTATCACACACTTCAAATGATCTCTTCGGCAGTTGAGGTTGGTTTAGGCACCCACAAGGACGAAATTAATGCCAACGGCGTTCAGGAATTGAACGCGGCTACTTTTTTGGTTTTTGGATACGGAAAAACCATTTCGGGGCAATTACCGACTTCCGGCACCGGTGTTCGCACCTACCCATGCGAGGGTACGCGAAATATCATTCCAAAGTTCAACGGCGAATGGACTGGAGGCGCGCCGGTTGAGGGCAACCGCAATATCATTTCCAATCCATTGGGCCACCCCATCACGGTCATAGGTGAGCATGGTAAGACGCTTAGATTAACGTCAGCTGCGATTGTCAATGTTGCCACAGGCTTGGATATTGGTGTGTATGCCCTGCGTACAAAAGAGAATGACCCAAACCCTCAACTTCTTTGGAATGATTGGTCTGGATATATTTTTCCGAACCAGGCGTTCATTCCAGGGCAAAAATACCAGGCTACCATTAACGGTACTTCGGGTGGTGCAGCCTTCAGCAAGACCTTTTCGTTTTGGTCTGGAGAAAAAGAAGACGAGCAGACAGCTTTAGTCAATTGAAACTTAAAACAAAAAGCTGCCTCTGTTGCAGAAGCAGCTTTTTTTAAGTCAAGACAATTGCCACTTTAACTTTGCTCGAAGTAACAATTTCCTTGGGTAATTATTATCCAGGAGCCGTTCAAGCATTGCACATTACGTGGAGAGTACACCTGCATACCCGCTGCAAGCCATAACGACTGAGTTTGAGAATGCTGGCCTGGTGCTAATGTCCAATGGCAGGTGCCACCCGAGTCGGCTGGACTTTGTTGCAAAACGGACGGACAACCTGCAGGCGCTGGTGGCGCTGGCAGGGCTTGGCAGTCCTGTAGCACCAACGCCCAACCGCCCGGACCGGAATTGCAACGATAGGTCTGCGATGAATTTGTTGTAAATGCTGGATTCTGGTTCCTGAGCGTAATTGTTGCCCCGACTGCGGTCTGCGTAACATGGCCGTTGTAGCTACAACCAGCCCCCCAGTTGAGCGACGTACTTCCCGCATCACAAGCAGCAGGTGGGGGCGTAACACAGGTACTTCCAGACTGATACCAAGAACCTAATGTCCATGTTCCGTTCGATGTGTTGCATGACATGGACCGTGCTTGGGTGATCGAACCAGTTTGGCCAGCTGGACAGGCAAGAGACTGGGTGGCTGGTGGAGCAGCGGGACACTGTACTGTCGTTGGCGCCGTAGCTTGGCATGTAGACGAAACTACACTCCAGTTTGCTGGCCCCGAGTCACATCGATGAATTCTCGTGCCTGTGAACCCGGGTGTCTGATTTACATTCGTATGGATTCCCCCTGCCGCAGTCGTAGGTACCGAGCCAGTGAAAGTACAAGAACCCCATGTGTCCGTTCCAGAAAGCGCACTGCATGATGCAGGTGGCGACACAGAACATGAATTGCTGGATGTGAACCAAGCTCCCATTGACCACGTAAATCCGGTAGAAGCATTGCAAGTCGCCGAACGCGCTTGATAAACCACCCCCGTTTGACCAGATGGACAAGAGGTTGACTGTGACGTCGCAGGCTGTGCCGGGCATGACGGCTGTGCTGGTGCTGCAGAGCAGGAATTGCTAGTCGTACTCCATCCGGTCATTGACCACGTATAGCTCGTTGTTGCATTGCAAGTGCCCGACCGAGTCTGAACAATGGAACCGGTCTGACCTGAAGGACATGGAATGTATTGAGTGAGCTCGGGCTGTGTTGCACATGTCGGCGTGGGGTTTGACTGCATTGGCACACAAACACCACCAGACAAGACTTGGCCGGAGGGGCAATTTATCTGTGCAGGCTGTGTAGGCGGCAACGCGATACATTGACCACCAGATCGGACCTGCCCGTAGGCACATTCAGGGGTCGGAGGAATAAGAGTGGTCAACGCCACGCATTGACCACCTGAGACAACATAGCCCGTTTGGCAAGTCATCGCCCGATTGGCGGGGGTTGCCTGTGTTACTCCTGTTGTCGAATCATCAGGACGCGCATAAGGCGTCGTCGGCACACCGGGTGCAGTCGCACCGGGCGACTGGACTTGAGCATAAGCAGAGCCAAAGTGGCAGGCAATACCCAAAACTGCCGCAGCGACTTTAAGGAACACGCCCAATGTTTTCGGCTCTGAATGCGAACACTGAGGCGCAGTCCGCCCCAACGTTTCACAGGTTGGTTTTTGACTTGACACGATCGACCTTTCAAAATGGAGTATTAACAATAACCTGAAGCTTCAAAATTTCGGCTTTGGAGGAAACTCAATCTGCAGCCCCCAGCCGACTAAATATCGGATTTCAAGGGTTTAATCGGACGAGGCCGATTTTTTATGGGAAGTAGCAGAACAACTGGACGATCGCGGCGGCATTAGGCACACCCTGCAAATTGTTCCCTGTACCGTCTCTAAGTCGCACAGTCCAGGTGGCCCCGTTATCCACCGCGAAGAACGCTTGGCCGCCGTCCGGAGAGCCCCAAACCTTCGGGACGAGCTGTATGACTGGGACGGGTATCTGCGTAGCCGCGCCGTTACACACGGGTTTGGCGACAACCGCATTTGGTCCGACCTCTGCTGATCGCACAAATACCATGTGACTTGTCACATCGCGCAAACGCATCCAACGTGCTGTTCCGCCCGCCAAATTGATACGGCAAAGCAAGGTCTCGTTGTTGTTGGCCGTATCGACCGCAGTCGCTCCAGGAGTTGTGCAAGCGGCCCCTACTGTCCCGGTGCGAAACAATTCATCAAGGGGTTCAAAAGAACCAGCCAAGCACACCAAAGTCCGACCGCTGGCGTCACGCGCAATTGCGCCGTCGGGTGCACAAGGATCGTTCGCTGCAGCCTGAAACGTGAACACTCGCCACGCACCTTGAGTGCAAGCAACGAGTCCTGGCCCGCCCTGCAATCTCGCTATGCTGCCTTCATCGGCTGCGGCACAAGCCGTGCCAGAGCCAAACTGCCCCAAGGGTGTAAGGCGATCAGCAGCGGCCCGACCGGACGTCCTGATTTCCGCTGCGCCGGTACCATTATTGGCAGTGACCAAGGCATAGTTACCATTGGCCCCCGTAAACGCGGCTGGGTTATCGCTGGCCAGCACGTTTCCGTTCGCCACGACATCCACAGAGCGCACCCCCCCCGCGTAGCCAACGGGAATGTTATTGGGGTTAGTGCATCCGAAGGCCGCCCGCCCTTGGGCACCCCCGGCCAGATTGATACAGGGACCAACGGTTGCAGATCCGTTTACCGTAAGGTTGTTTTGCAGCGTGGCTGGACCTTGCACATTGAGCGTATTGTTGATTGCCGTGGCGCCATTGAAAGTTGTTGCGCCGGCTACCGTTAGCGGACCAGCCAGCGCTGGATCCCTGGTATCTCCAATTCGAACAAAAGCGTCGAACATGCCTACATCAATGAAACTTGATCCGCACACAATGCCCTCAACGTTGCCCATCGGGTTGGGTACGTTCAAAGCTGCACCCCGGATATTGGCGCCGTCACCATAGCGCGCCTGCCCACCTCGACCGTTTTGTTCTTCCAGCATTGCCGTGGCCAAGTCGAAGCGTGTCACGCCTGAACCCAACGTAATTGGTGTCGTGGTACACACAGTGGATGTAATTTGACATCCGGCACCTGGGCACCCCACCCTTGTTAAATCAATACGAGCAACCTGGCGTGTGGGCATACCTAAAGGAAATCCAGCTCGAAGGCGGCCCAGGTCTATCATTTCCTGAATCGTTGGCTGCAGATCGTTGGCAGTTCCAGCAACGTCAATCCCTGGCGGTCCAGCAGATAAAGCCGGAAAATTTACAAAAACATGCCGCTCAACAGCCTGCGCGACGGTCATTAAATAGGTTCCGCCACCCCGTGCAATATTCTCCTGCGACTTGTTAGCCAGTTCCTGATTCGCCCAGATCGCCAAAATGGCAGATATTGATATCGCCAAGATGAGTTCAACCATTGCAAAGCCGTAATTGCGTTTACGCCAGTGGTCTACCCGGCATGGGGGCTTGCCCGTCGAAATTCTCATCTTTTTCAATCCTGTCACAGGTTCGTCTGGTGGCTGTACGCTAAACGTCAGGCCAATACGGTTGGCCTGACGCTATCTTTCGATTTCCTTGATTAACGAAAGGTCAGCACATAGGCATTGGTGTCACCAGCCGTGCAAGCGTTTTCAGCGGTCGCGCCGTTGTAATTGCCACCCACGGCTTTAACCACTACGCCGTTGATCGTCATAGCCACGGCAATCCGGTTCAGTTGTGTTGACAAACCTGGGCATGCCGCCTTGTTAGCGGTCGGCAAGGTAATGGTGAAGGAGTCGCCATTCACTGGGTTCGCTGCAACTGCCACCGTGACTTGTGAGTTCGTCGCGCCGAGTTGGTGTTGTGCCGTTGCCGCGGCGCCTACGCCTGCAATAGTAATGTTGGTTGCTTTGCCGCGACCAGCATTCGCAAATGTGGCAGTTGCGTTGGCTGCAGCACCGAGATCGGTGTAGGGTGTTGGAGAACCCGATGCAGCGGCTGATGCGCGCATGGTGTTGGTGATGTTGATGATGTCCTTGGCGGTAGGTTCCAAACGACCTTCGATCAGCAGCTCACGCACAAAGGGTGTCGCTAGCGCGGCAAGGATGCCGATAACGGCGATCACAAAAAGTAATTCGATCAGCGTGAAGCCCGCTTGAATATGTCGGGCTGCAGTCTTGGTTACCGCATTAAGACTAAATTTTCTGTTCATAGGTTCTTTCGATATAAAAATGGAATTGGGATGACGTGTAGGGGCCCTTGGGCGGGCCGCGAGATTTATCCGGACGCAAGGTAATTGCTCATCGCCCCCCTCATTTCGTAGATGACTTGGAACTGCCACGCGAACATGCCGAGCGTCACCACCAAGGAGACCATTAGCAACGCCCAGCGATAGAAGACCATGCGCTTAATGATTGAGGCCAGGATGCTGCTCTCCACATACTTGCCCGTTTCCTCAAAACCTTCAGAAAAGCCTTTGGCTTTCTGCATGTCTTCGAGAAAGAAAAACATTTCACGACTGATAAATCCAGTATCAAAAGCCTTGACCCCTATGGAGCCGGTCGCATCGGCCCCGTCGATGACCTGGTTAATACGCCACTTGAGCCACGGGCTTCGCGCCGATTCTGCAAAGGTTTCCAGACTTTGCTTGAGGGTAAACATGACGCCACCTCGCTTGCGGGTCAGAGTGCTCATGGTGGCCAGGAACATTGCACCCTTTAAATCCCGGATAACCCTGTAAAGGACGATATTCCCATCCAGCCACTCCCGAATCGGGGAAACCAGGTTGGCGATGGACCAATAGAAATACACCACGATCAACATGATCACGATGCCGAGATACATGATGTAGGACTCAATCCACTTCGAATAGGCGTGAAGTGACTTTCCGTTTTTCCCCCAAAACTCCAAGGGCAAAAAGTCATAGGCGCCACTGATTGCGTTGATGGAGAACACAGGAAAAGCTGTCAGCATGGACACAGCGAGAAACACGGCAACAAGGCCAGCCATCAGGGTGCTCAGTGACTCGCGTCGAACCGTATCCGACAACTTGGCCATGCGGGACACATCCTCAAGTGCAATCAAGAGAGCTTCACCGCCTGCGTCCTGAGCAACACGGATGATTGCTACCTCATCATCGGGAAATGTCCCCTGAAATGTGTCGGCAAGATTGCCGCCGTTACTTGAATAAATATCGTACCAATAACCGCACAGGATTCCCCTTGCCTCTCCCTCATATCGCAGAATGTCATTCTCAAACAACTGGAGCAACTTGATGCTTCCACCAGATGACTTCAGGATGGATGACATGTAGATGTAATAGTCGGAACGCTGGCGATTGAACTTCTTTGCAGCCTGCCCGACTTTGAATGGTATTTTTTCTTCCACAGTGACCTCTTAAGCTGCGACGCGGTGTAAATGGGAGGATTGAACCGCTGTACCAGATGCCGAGTTAGAGGACTTTCGTTTTGCCTCGATCGTTTCATAGGCAGAGAAACGTTTTTCAATCTCGCGCGGGTCAATGAGTCCCAGCGTGCCCTTGTAGATGGCACATTCCATGGCTGTCTTGCCTGTCAGATCAGTGCTGTCAAACTGGCCATTGGACAGTGAGCGCCAATACTGCTGCAGAGACAGGGAGCGACCATCCAGGATAAGCCCGACCATTTCGTCGTCTGGCTCAACCATCTCGCAGACCACCGTGCGCCCATTGAAACCATTGAGCTCAGGAAGTCCAGGCTTGCGGCAGTGTGCGCAGCCATTGGGATCATGAAGACGATACTTCTCATGACCGACGCCATACAGACGTTCAATGCGGTCCCAGTAGCGGTGATGCTCTTCAAGTGCAGGCCCTTTGACTGCCCTTGATTGCAGCCAGTCATCCGTAGACAGCGCACAATGCGGGCAGTTGACAGGCAGAAGCGCCTGATACACCAACAACTTAATGATGTCTGGCGCACCTAGTACATCGCGTGGTATACCGATCTGCGGCGAAACGAAACGATCAACAATGCCCAATGCGGATCTGGCATGGGTTGTGGTGTAGACCGTGTGGCCTGATTCGACCACCTGACGGGCAATGCCACCCGTTTCTGTGTCCCTGACTTCACCAAGGTACATAACATCCAGTGCGGAACGATAGATGGCTCGGGCGGCCGACAAGAAGGCTTCATCAGGACCTGTTTTGAGCAGATCCCTCGCTACAGTCTTTTGGTAGGCACGGGGAATCTCCAACTCGACCGGATCCTCAATCGACTGAATTTTTAGGTAATCGGGCAGCATCGCAAGCAACTGCGCCAGAGAGGTGGATTTTCCTGAACCCACGACACCCGAAAAGCACACCATTCCACCCTCGGAATTAATGATGCGCCGAAAAATATCCATGTGGGTGGAGAGATAGCCCGCATCGTCCAACGACTTAACGAGCGCACTTTCACCAAGCCGCTGCAGTCGCATAGTGACCACCGTGCCACGGTCATTCGACATGCCAGACCATCGCAATCTCACGCGCGCCCCGTTGGGACGTGTCTGGTTGATGCGTGGAAGATCCATCGTCACTTGGGCCTGTTGCTCAATTCGGGTGTCGAACTGCGCGGAGGCGCCTCCACCCGAGCGCTGCCAGGCAATGCCGAGCAGGTGGCTCATCGTGTCCGTGTTGATCAAAAATTGGGAAGGTCGAATGTAACGACCGCCAATCTTGAAACAGATCTGGGACATTCCTTCGTTGACATCCAATGCGAAATCCAGATCATCCGCCTTGTTGTCGTAGGCCCAACCCACAATGTCTGTGAAACTTTGAAAAAGTGCATTTTTGGTGGGATCGCGTGCAATGTCACGGGCCGACTTCAGCATGTCACCATCAAGGTGTCCTTGCGAAAGGGAGATGATGATCGTTGAGTGCGCAAAGTAGCCGGTCGTGACAATGTAGCTGCTGTTGGTGAGTAACGCGACGATGGCCTCAACTTCATCGGGCGATGACTTCACCTTGTCCACAAACAGCGCGCATTCTTTGCCCGACTCAGACAGCCGGCAGACAGCGATCCGGCTGTACATATGTGATCCGATTTTCACTTCGCTGTTGATGACCTTGTGAAACGGGATACCCATCAACGTGTCATGCGAAGCAATCTCGTCTTTGGCGAATTTCAATCCGCCAAATGTGACCGTTTCGCGTGAGCGTCCAACTACCTTGCCCGATTCAACAGGAGCAAGCGGGACCATTGCACGCTCAATAGGTTTCACCACTTCAGCCGCTGCAACTACTTTAGCAACTATTTCCGGGCGGGCCTGACTTACAGGCTGAGGAATAGACGCAGGACTTGGCTTTTGAGAGCGATCGGACGCAGACGACGAGAGGGTCCGGATACCTCCAGTATGGATTGGAAGCTCAGTACCTTTTTTCGGACCAAAATTGAAGAGCATGTAGTGCCTCAGTGACTGGTTTTATCAGGACTAGCGAGGTGGAAATGGCATCGATATCGGCGTATCACTTCCCGCTGGAAGTGGAATAGGAGGTGCTGGCAGTGGGCTGGACGCCAATCTGGTAGATGCTGGCGGAACATTGACAGCTTGGGATGGACGAAGTTCAGCGGTCAGTTCATTACCAGTCCAACAGACTTTGGAAGGACAGGATCCTTTTCTGACCTTGACATTTAGTGGGGCAAGCCCGACACAACTGTTTTGAATACTTGTTACTCGACACATGGCCACAGAGTTTCCAGGTGTCACAGAGTAGGCGATTGATCCGTCAACATTCAAATCCGCAGCCATGCTTCCAGCCAATCCAAAGACCGACCTGACTGTCCATTGGGGTAGTGGTAACTCGACCTTCCTTCCGGCGAGTCGCTGGGGCTGCATCAGACCGCTAGCAATTGCGTCGGACCGCGCCTTTTCAAGGGCTTGCGCGTTGTCGATTTTCAGCAGTTCATCAACAGTGATTACTGAATTACGTATGTCTTGCGCGGAGGCGTCTTCGTGCCACATGACAGCGGAGATCAGCAAGGACATCAGGCCAACGGTGGATATAGCTTTGTTTGTATTCATGGCTCTTTTTGAGTTACTTTTTGCCGAAGACCTTGCCTATCAATTCAACATTCAGCGCGGACGTTGTCAGTCCCTTTTGACTTGGCGCTGACCGACCGTCAAACACCAATCCAACCGAATCCCACTGAACATCTGCAAGTTGTTGCGTCATGGCATCAATGCTGCGGAGGGGGCCCTTGAGAGCGAGGTCACCTTTGAACAGCATGGGAATGGTGGCCGGCTTGGGATGCGGTTTTCCGTCCTTGCGCAATGGCGGTGTGAGCTCGAATGCGACCATCTTGAATTCAGGTCGAGCGGACAATGCCGGGAAGTAGCCCTGCAATTGGCTGGCGATCGTGATCGTAATTAAGTTGGGGTCACCCAAATCCACCAGTTCAATCGATTGTTCGGTGTGATTGATAGGCCAGTTGATGACAAGTGTGTTGATGCTCGGGAAAGTGACAACCCAATCTGGCACAAGAATATTGATGCGCTTAAGAATTTGAGCGGACGTATCGGCAACTCGACCACGGTCAAAAGATGCCTGACATGACCAGGGGCGGTCGTTTTGAGCATTGACAGTTTCAGCCGCCTGACAGCGAGCGCCCGTCAATGACCATCCCGCCCAAACGACCGGTAAGCGGGAAAGGCTTCTGCGAATCTCGACAAGGGCTTTGGCGTTGGGCTTGGGCGTTCCTTTAAGAAAGGTTGACAATACCGGTGCCCATGCCACTTCAGGGGATTCCTCAGTGACCTGGTTTTCCGCAGCAGCCTTGCGCTGTTGATAGTCTCGCCATTCTGTGTACCCTCGTTGCACGGCAAGCAACGAGAAAGCGACCAGAGTCGCATACATGATTGGCTTTGGGATTTTGCTTTGCTTGTTTTTAAGCTTTTGAAGCCGATCATCGTCGGTTCGGACAACATCAAATATGTCGTGAACAGTGAAATCTTTTTGGCCATCGATTCCCGAATTCCGAATGTCGGCGAAGACAGAGATAACCTCACCATCGAACTGTTGCGCGATGGCTCGAATGCGCGCTACAGCCTGGTGCTCAGCTAGTCCCGAGAGAACCTCATCCGTGTTCGTGGGATGCCCATTGCGTACGACAGCAAACCAATATTGCCCTTCACCGAGAGTGAGAGCGAAGATGGCCACGCCGGCATTGGCCTTCGCGGCGAGCAAAGCCGCTGGATAAATTTGACCTTGAGCCTCTTTTGGCAGGGCACCGTATCCGACTTGCTGAGAACGAAAGAGAAAGTGAGTCGCTTTAGACGTTTGTGCCAGTTTTTGAGCCGCGTCACGCCCGCCTGTAGTGACCAGCGTACGCCAGCGCAACCCAAAGGCGATCAAAACGGTTCCTGTTTCGTCGGCAATGAGCTGTACCAGACCCGCGTCCATCGAGGAGGTCTTGGCTGGTTTAGCCGTTCGCACGCTTTTTGTCTTGGCGGACGCTGGTGGTGTCTGTGCTATGTCAGCAAAGAGCCCTTCTACGCTCGACTTCGGCTTGCGTTTGAAAAGCCTGGACAGCAGCGACATGTCAGATGCCCTCTTCAATCGTTGCGGTTACCAGAAGGACTGTGACTGACTTGGTAATGGTACTGTTGTTAGATCCGCCTGCGAAAACAGGAAGGTTTTCTGCCAAGCGACGGCTCGTGTTTTGTGAGGACAGCAACTCGATTCCGCCAATGACCTCAGTACGTCCACCGCGAACGGGCACCTCTTGAATGACCCCAGAACCAGTAATTGTTTTCTGTTGCACCGTGACCGCAGATGCACCAGTGCCCACGGTGAACGGCCGAAGCGGTTCAGCGCTGGTCACGTCAAAGCTGATAGAGATAAACACAGTGCCATCGGCTTTCGCGTTCGGAACCAATGTCAGGAAGGTACCGACCGTTTCATCCTTCTGTGTCACGGTAGGCGCCTGCGACACGGTGCTCAGGACACTACTTGCAACCTGCGTTGCTTGTACCTGGTCAACATAGTTGAAAGTGGTCCGAAGCGCTTGCGTGATCGGCCTGCCACTTGTGGTGATAAACGGGAAGACACGACGGTTCACGACAGTCCCGATTTCGTTAAGTGCCTTGATGACCGCACCCGAACCAGTTAGTGGACCCAGCATGTTCTGGAGATTAATCGATCCGGCTTGTTGTGTTACCAGATTGGCGGGGGACACCGCACCTAGCGCGACGCTAGTTGTGTTGTAGACAAGATTCCAGTCGATACCAAATTCAGAACCATCCTTTGACACAACTTCAATGGCCTCCACCAGCATGCGGACTCGACGTGACATCGATTTATTCTGGCGCTTGATGAACTCTTCGACACGAATCTGTGTGTCTGGCGTGTCTGTTACCACGAGGACTTGATTCTCTTGAGAGATCGTGAACTTGCCGCCGGTGGATAGCATGGACTCAACCAAAACCTTGATGCCCTCCATCTGGTTGGATGACTTCATATCGAAAGTTGTCTTGGCCTCACTATTGAACGAGTTGGCACCAGACCCAGTCCGCCCGAGCGATGCCTGGGTGGAGGCGAACTGCGGAATCGTCATCAAATCGTATGACTTGGTCTCGACGCGAAAGAACTCCGCGCCGTTGGGTGTCGGGCGCCAGGAGGCTTGAATTTGTCCGGCAATGTCGTCCAGAAGCTTCCACAATGGCGTGCCCGAGGCCCGCAGGGTGACAGAGGGTGGCGGCATGACAGGCGCAGTTGCCACACCTGTCTTTGGAGAGAAGGCACTGGCCGACAACATGGCATCTGGCGTGGCCGTAATACTGATTCCAGCGCTGGTCGATACCTGACGTAATGCAGTGACAAGGTCAACAGGGGCATTGGCGAAGAATGCAGTCACAGGCACGGAGGCCCGAAGCGCATCAGGCATTCGTGCTTCGCGGGAAAGCGGAATCGACTTCCCCGCAACGTAGGGGCGAGCGACCTCTTGCGACATCAATCGACGGTGATCTGCATCCATAATCGCAGCCCGATTCTGGTTCAAACGATTCTCGACAACCCTCGTAGTGTCCTGATAGGCCGTATCGTTTCGCGTCTTGAGAGTCGGGGTGCAACCCATCAGGGTCAGACAACCGATTGCGACGACGGTGATGACTAATTTTTGGTATTTTCTGTTCATCTTGGAATTCCTTTTTTCGCGCGACTGGTTAACGATCTACAGGAGCCATACGGTCGCAGACCTCTGACCGTGGGACGACACGTAAAACAAAGTTGCTGTAAAAGCACGGCTGAAGAGGGGCATCAGTCAACTCTGTTGTGGCCAGTAAGCCCCTGATGGCCCCACGAAAATCACCAGGAAAGCTTGCCTTTGCCAAGATCGGCAAATCACGATCAATACCCCATTGCTCCAGGCCAAAGGTCCACCCGGACGCTGAAGACCACTTCTCGATGACCTTGCGAATGGATTTGTCAGCCACAGTCGCATCCCACATCGCTTGCCCGACACCCATGCCTCCATGCATCCCCATGCCATTCATCCCTCCAAGAGCTGGAGCTATTGGCAGGGGCGGAGTTTCTTGATAGGACCGGCGAATCAGATCAACGCCTTGTGCTTGCGCTGACCACATGGGCAACGTGCTCAGCAGGACTACTGCGATTTGGATAGCTGTTTTCATCTTTGCATACTCTTGAAAAAACGATTGGCCGGGGCGTCCCGAGAATCTAGGTTTAAAGTCTGTTTTCACATTCATTCACTGGACACGACTAGAACTTTGTTGTTATATGCACGCCCCTTGATCCGGTGACCGAATGACGCAGCCTGGGCCAACACGTAATCTGCGGCGGAGACGAATCCGTCGCGGACCAACTCAGCATCTCCAGTGATCATCACGTCAGGACCGTTCTTCCAGATCAAACGCCAACCGGCTTCATCGGCCCAGCGCTGCAGCAGCCTTTGCACGTTGCCATCAGTTGCCCGCAGCTTCCAGGTATTGATCGAAGCTTCCTGAAAGCCTGAATGCGGCTGTGTAGCGACGGGGTGGACTCGTGCGCCTTGAACCGAGATATAGATGCCTGATACGTGGGATGCCCTGCCGGAGGTTCGAGTAGCGGCCTCTTTGATCGCAATGGCCTTTCGCGGTACGCCAGACACCACCAACAAATCGACAATGGTTTTGATACGGTTGTTGAACAGCTCCTGACTTTTGGTGCCATCATCTCGGCCACTTATCTCCACTTGTGAGCCAGAGGTATACGATTTCGCAGCTTTCTCCACTGTCCCTCGCCCCATCGGGCCAAGCCGTGAAATGTTGGATACGAATGGCACCTCGGTTTCTTCGGATTTGGCAGATGTTGTCTTATCTGTGAATTGGGCGAGGTCGCCCCTGATCGGGGTTGCATAGCTGTTTAGCGCAAGTCCGATGCGCGGCGACGGCTCAGGGTTAAAAACAGTCTTCGGAACCGAGGTGACCGCGCCAAGAGATGCGAGGCGATCCATCGGTGTCATCCCCGCCATTCGCATGCCGGTGTTGGCTGAACCGTCGGCATAGACCACTTGCGTTCCCAGCGTATTGAGCGGCTTGGCCGACTGGCCCGTCTCGCTGGCATAGTTGACTTGCCCTACGCCGTAGCCAATGCGCAGCGTATAGCTTCTTGCAACGCCAGGAACCCTGGCATAGGGGCCCTGTATTTCAGGTACTTGCATGACCAGTCCGGCCTGACTATTGGCAAAGATTGCTGGAATAGGATCACCGGAACGAAACTGGAAGAAAGTTGACACTCCATCATCAAACACTTGTACGGGTCTGACCTTTTGCGCGCCGGTTAGATCGTACGAGAAATCGTAGTTGCCCATGCGTTGTGGCGCATTGCTGTGCACGGATTCGAGCAGCATGAGTGAACACACGAGGACGAGATGCTTGGTTCTGAATTTCATAGTCTATTTGCGGTACGCACCGGGAAACTCCATATCGGCACTGACTTGCACATTGATTCTTGTTCCTGCCGGGATCGTTATGGTGGGTTGAATGTCTCTACTTCGTGAAAGGTCAGACTTGGCAATCTCACTCAGAACTTGGCCGGCTGCGGTACTCGGTCCAGACGAAGCAACATTCGTTACCGGTTGCTGGTTGTTACTTTCGAGTTTGGCGGCCAATATTGCAATCAAAACTCCCGAGCTGAACCGGGCAAAGTAGTGGTTGTCCACTTCCCCTTTAATGCCCGACATGCCCATATGGTCCTGCCCCTTGTTGCCCGGCAAGTCAAAGGACAAACCGTTGGGAAGGACAATTCTGGAAAAGGCGAACATCATTCGGTTCTGACCTACACGAACTCTGTTGGAATACTCTCCAATCAAGACTGATCCTTTCGGTATCAGCAAATAGCGGCTGTTAAGTGAGTCGTATACATCAACGGTCGTGATCGCTGTTATGTCACCCGGTAAGTCTGAGTTCAAGGACTTTGCAAGGACAGCCGGTATAACTTTCCCCTGGATCAAGGTGTAGATATTGCCAATCCTCCTCGCAGTGATGGCCTTCGTTGGCTTGATGTCCGCGAATTCTTTCAGCCATTCCGCATTTGTATCGCCTGCAGGCTTGGCAGAGAGCTGGGCTTTGAGTAATTGTTCGGCAATTGATGGCCTGTTACCGATTGCGTCAGCGTCAGCGACGCCATTGCGAGTGTTCTGAGAACTTGCCCGCAACTCATCTGCGCCACCCGCCGACGTTATTGGCCCCACACTGATGCCTGAGTTGTCCATCGTCACGCTCTTGCTGACTCGGGCTGCGGAATCCATTTCGAGGGATGCATCGTCCGGTTCATTTTTACCCGCACGACGCTCAGGCTGAGGCTCAGGAACTTTCACAAGTACAGGTGCATTCCCTACGGGGAGTGGTGATGAGGGTGTCTCGGCTGCTGGTGATGGAGTGCTGGCCGATTGAGCGGCATTCTTCAGTTCAGCCTGAATTTGCTTGACTGAGCCAGTTGCCTTCGACGGTTTTTCCAGAACTGGCTCTTCAAGATTGACCGTTTTTGCCCCCATTTTTGGAACGTAATAGCCGATCAGGACAAGCAGCATCGCGATGCCAATAACCCATGCAACCGTGCTTTTTTTCAGGGGCGCATTGGACTGCACCTGGCCCGGGTTGATGATCGATTTTTCAGAAACCGGCATGGCATCAGTCCCCTTGCGCAGAGCGGACGGCTTGACGGAGGGTTGCGCCGCGAATGAATCTCACCTCTGCACGACCAAGTTTGAGGACTCCTGCATTGATGACGCGCTGGGCAACGATATATTGGCCCTTGATCACGCTGTTTACAAGCTGGAACTCATCACCTTCCATCATCGCGAACAGAGCCGGCATTTCCTGTAGACCCGCAGGCATCTTGATCCAAGTGAACTTACCATCATCAAAGACGGAAGATGGTTTGAAATCGGCCTCACCTGTTATCTGATAGCCAAAACGGATGTTCTCAGGATTTATGCCGTCTGGCTGTTGCGTAGGCCGCTGCACAGGCTCGTCGGTCGTTATATCTGGGGTGGTTGATATTGGACTCAGATCGAGCAGGATCGTCTGCCCGTGCCGCCATGTGACCCTTTGGTACCACTTGGCTCCAGCTCTCGTGCTTCGCAGAACAAACTGGTATGAGCGCTTGTCTGTCAGCACCGTCATCGATGTCTCGATGTTGTCGTAAATGGGCTTAATAAATAGGTGTTTACGGTTTACCGTGGGTGTCAGCTCCCAGTGCTTTGTGTCGCCTCCTGCGACGGTCATGATTTTTTCATCAGGTGCGAACTCAACGTGCGTTACCGCCTTGGGCCGGCTAAGAATCAGGTAGGTCTGATCCGCGTCGTATTCAAACTGCACCAGCCGACTATCCCCTGGAAGGGGTGTTGCTTCAAGTTCGGCGCTTGCATTAAACGCCACAAACTGTGCCAGGGCCAAAATGCCGGCAACCGCTAGCGATTTTTTGTCTCTCATCATTTCGACTCTTGGGTGATGTTCAGATCCGTGACGAACAGACCCAATGGGTTCTTCAGAATTTCCTCCTCAGTCTTCGGTGACGTCAGTTCATATTTGAGCGTCACACGCCATTTGGCTGGAACGATGCCTGTCAGCGCCCCCCTTGTCTCTTGGGTAGCCACAAAAACGAATGCAATGCCGCGCTGGCTGATGTCTACGCTTGTAACGCTTGCGACGCGGGTCATATCTGGCTCTTTGGCCAGACGCTGCGCAACGTTTTCTGATGTGCGGAAATTGGCGAACTTTGTGGTACCGAGTCCGGATGTCATAACGTTCGCGTCCACAAAGTAACGTGGCGACAATGCTTTGTCCAAGGTGAATACATTCACTATGAACTTTGCCAACTCGGACTTGATCACAGCTTGGTTGGGCTGGATATTCTCGATTTTTACAGGGCGACTGAGGACGCCACCATCATTGTTGACCTCAACCAGCCAGGGCACTGCCGTGCTTTTGCTGGCAAGCGAGAACATGGCTGCAACTGCGCACAGTGTTACAACGCCCAGTAGCCCCGCGAGAACGAACATCCTGTTCTGGCCCACCATGGCTGAGCCGTATATTTCAGCGAACTCTTGGGCAGGATCTCTGAACATCCCTTCCGG
>JAUXQA010000352.1 GCA_030683195.1 Rhodoferax sp.
AAACCGCCGTGGAGATGTTTCAGGCTGCGGCAGATGGTGAAATCAAGGCTCTGTGGATTGCCTGCACCAACCCGGCCCAAAGCATGCCCGACCAAACCGTGGTGCGCCGCGCCCTGGAGCGCGCCGAGTTTGTGGTGGTGCAGGAAGCCTTTGCCAACACCGCCACCTGCCGCTTTGCAGACCTGCTGCTGCCCGCCACCACGTGGGGCGAAAAAGAAGGCACAGTGACCAATAGCGAGCGCCGCATCAGCCGCGTGCGCGCCGCCGTGCCGGCACCGGGTGAGGCCCGGCACGACTGGCAGATTGCCGTGGACTTTGCCCACCAGCTTGAGAAAGCCTTGGGCACCAAGCGCCCCCTGTTCCCCTACACCACGCCCGAATCCATCTGGCTGGAGCACCGTGAATCCACACGCGGGCGCGACCTCGACATCACCGGCCTGTCTTACCCCATGCTGGATGCCGCGCCACAACAGTGGCCCCTGCCCGAGGGTCAGGCCCAAGGCAAAGCCCGGCTTTATGAAGATGGCCTATTCCCAACATCCGACGGCAAGGCCCGCTTCGTCAACACAACCTATAAAGCAGTGGCCGAACCACGCGAGTCGCGCTACCCGTTTTCCTTGAACACCGGCCGACTGCGTGACCAGTGGCACGGCATGAGCCGCACCGGCACATTGGGGCAACTGTTTGGCCATGTGAGTGAGCCAGCCGTCCAGTTGCACCCCCAGGATCTGGCGCGGCTGCGGCTCAATGACGGCGAATTGGCTTATGTCACCAGCAAGCGCGGCACCATCGTCGTGCCGGTGCAAGCCAGCACCGAGGTCGGTTTGAACCAGGCGTTTTTGGCCATGCACTGGGGCGAAGAGTTCCTGAGCGGCCAGTCCAGCACCGGTGAGCGGCTGGCCGGGGTGAACGCCCTCACCACGTCTGCCTATTGCCCGGACTCCAAACAGCCCGAATTCGAGCACACGGCCGTCAAGGTGCTGAAAGCTGATCTACCGTGGTCTTTGCTGGCCATGGCCTGGCTGGGACATGAGCAGGTGTTGTCCGCCCGGTCCGAACTGCAAGCACTCATGGGCCGCTTTGCCTTCGCCAGTTGCACGCCGTTCGCCCGCCCCACACCCGCAGGTGAGGGGCAACCGGCCCGCAGTGGTCTGCTGTTTCGCGCCGCTGGCCACGAGGCACCGGACAATGAACTATTGCAAGAGATTGAGGCGCTCATGAACCTCTCAGGCACCAACGTCTTGCGCTATGCCGACCCCAAACGGGGTCAGCGCCGCGCCGCGCACCTGACCGAAGGAGAGCAGAGCACAACGCTGACTGGATTCATGCTGGCAGGTGACACCCGCGCCGAGCGCTGGATCAAGACGCTGCTGCAGGAGGAACTGCCCGCCCACGCCTATGGCCGCGCCTTGCTGGTCCCCGGCGCGACACCCCCCGTGGCCGTGGTGTCACGGGGCACACCGGTGTGCACCTGTTTCAATGTGACGGACCTGGCGATTGAATCGCACTTGAGAGCCTGTAGCGGGCCTGTGACAGAGCGGTTTCAATCCTTGCAAAGCAGCCTGAAGTGCGGCACCAACTGCGGCTCCTGC
>JAUXQA010000361.1 GCA_030683195.1 Rhodoferax sp.
AGCGGGTTGCTGCGTTGGGCTCGCGCGTGCGAGCCCGGCCTGCGCGCGCGGGGCCTGCCGCTGCATGCCACCGGCGGCGCGCAGGATGCGCGGTTCAAACACCGCTTGTTGGGCGAGCAACTCTGCGCAGTCGGCAGTGGGCGTGAAGGCGGCCTGATGCGCCTGGTGTCCAGAGTGGCGGGCGGGCTGACGCCAGAGGCCGCACTGGACGGCGTATTTTTTTTGATTGACCCGGTCGACCCAACCTCGATTTACCCGGAGGCACAGGCGCTCAAGCGGCAATGCGTCATTCATGGCAAACCCTTTATCGGCACGGTCGCTGGCGCCACCGAATGGGTGGCGGTTGAGCTGGCCTGCACCGGGCTGGACGCCCGCCTGGTGCCTGAGGCACAACCCCTGTTTGCCCTGGAGTCCCAAGTACTGGCCCTGATCGCCCATGACGCGCGCAAGCCCCAGATGGTCGAGTTTGCGGCTGCGCACTTCGACATCTTGTCGCGCTTTGCCGAAAGAGTCGCCACCGGCACCACGGGCAGCCGCCTCAACGAGATGGCCTGGTCGCGCGGCTGGCCTGCCGGGCAGCCCTGGGTCACCTGCTTTCAGAGCGGCCCGCTGGGTGGCGATGCGCAAATCGCCGAGCTGGTTCTGGACCACCGGTGCCATAAGGTGATCTTCTTTGAAGACCCCCACGTAGCACGCCAGCACGAGGCCGACATCCAACTGCTGGAACGAGCGGTAGCCAGTGCCAGCCAAACCACCACCTGCTTCAATACCCCGGCCATGGCCAGCCGCTGGGCGCAGGCTGTGCGATGCCTGATGGTGAATCAATGAACAATCTGCCTCTAACCGGCACATTCATTGCAAATTCTTATCAAAAAGAATAGCAATCAGCCTTAGAAAATAGCCACCAAAATTTGGCACCTCAACCTGAAAGTGTGCTGGCCGTCAACGTAACCGACAAGGTCACCAGCGGTGGGGTTCTAACGACCGCCCATGATGCTGCTCCCTGGGTCGCTGGCGCACAAGTTGCGCATGCTGCTCAGGTCGCACTCTGTCGCTAGCGCCAGCACCCTGTCTGCAAACGCCTGGCAATCAGGGTAGGTTCTGGTAAGCGCCTGGGCCCATTCGATCAAGTCCGTTAACGCGCCCATGTCCACCAACCGGCTCATTTGCGCAAGGGCCTCCGGTGGCGGCAAGGTCATGCTGGGGATGACCGGTTCATCTGCAATGACTTCCCCCTCCATCAGGCCCAGCAAGCGCGACAGCGTGCTGCGCAGATCTGCCAGATTGATGGGCTTCATCAGACTGGCATCAAAGCCATGCGCTTTCAGTTCGCCCAGCGACTCCATGGTCTTTTGCGTAGCAGACAGCAGCACAACGGGTACACCTGGCCAATGCCTGCGCACCGCCTCCAGTACGGCGGTGCCATCCGCACCGGGCATCAGGTAGTCAGTCAGCACCAGGCTGGGCGGCACGGCGCCTGGCTGGGTCATTCGGGTGATGAACTCCAGCCCATTGGCTGCACTCTGCACGTCAAATCCATTGCCTTGCAGCTCTTCAAGAAGCAACTCCCGGATTTCGGCCGTATCTTCCACCACCCAGACACGCCGTCCACCCCCGTCCAGCGCAGACAGGTAGTCCGCCACATCCAGCATTTGGGGCTGGCTCATGTCCTGCTCGCTGCCCAGCACCATGGGAATGTGCAAAGTGACCTCAGTGCCCACGTCCGGTGTGCTGTGCAGCCGCACCGTCCCCCCCATGCGCTTGACCCAGGCCTCGACAATAGGCAACCCCAAACCCACGCCGTCGGACTGGGTCGCACCTGCCGTGCGAAAAAAGGGGTCAAACACTCTGAGTTGGTCTTTCTGGCTGATGCCACAGCCGGTGTCCTTGATCTGACAAATGAGCGTGACCAAACGGCTATCGTTCACCTGGGGCTGGCTGGTCACCAGCAACTCGATCACGCCGCCCCGGGTGAATTTGCTGGCGTTTTGTAGCAGATTGATCAGCACCTGACGCAGGCGTTTGCCGTCAGTCACCAAAACGGTGGGCAGTTCATTGCGAATATCGAGCATGAAACGATTGTTGTTTTTTTCAGCCAGAATTTTGGCCTCCTGAACCACGGCATCAAGCACACCATGGATATATAGCGCGGAGGGCTCCAGTGTGTCGCTTGAGGCGCCGCGGGCGTAATCGATCAGGTCATTGATGAGGTTGAGCATGTGCCAGGCGCTGCGGCGGATGATTCGCGCATGTGCCGAGGTCTTGCCGCCCGCCTCCTGCAAGAGCTGGGCATACCCCATGATGGAGGTCAGCGGCGAACGCAAATCGTGGCTCACGCGTGCCAAAAACTCGGTCTTGGCTCGACTGGCCTCGTTCGCACTCAACATCGCCAGATGCATCTCCTGGGTGCGCTCGACCACTTTCCTGTCAAGATCATGAGCCGCCAGACGGTTGGCGGACAGCAACTCACCCCGGGTTCGCTCAGCGTCGTCCCGGAGACCGCGCACATGGCGTGCCACCGTGAGATTCATCAGGAGTAGATGTAAGAAGAAGCCGATCTGCAGGCTGTTGAGAGTCCAGAAATTAAGTGGGAGCCAACCCAGATTGCGTGGCAGAAAGACCAGTACGGCCGCACTGTAGGCAACAAAAGCCAGCATGAAATAACCCGCCATGACCTCACCCCGACGCCAGATCAAGAACGACACCACCAAAAAAAACAACACCTGCGCAATAAATGTGAGTTGAGCCACGGGTGCAACTAGGCCGTAGTAACCCATCAATGCCAGGGGCAACAGCATCAGGGCGAGACCCCAGGTCACCCGGCGAAAACTCCTGGCCAACCGGGGGAAATACACCTGTGGCCGCACGAACCGGACTACCTCACCGCCCAGCCCAATCGCCAGGCACAGGCCGGCGCCCATCCACATATTGAAGAGCCCCGTACTGAGTGGAAACCACCACTGCTGGGCAAAACCCTGGGCTAAAAACTGAATGCCACCTCCCAGCGCCACATAAACGGCATACATCAGATAAATCTGCTGGCGCAGCCACAGACCCATGAAAAGACTGGACACCGCGACCACCACAACGCCGCCAAAAAACACCCCTTGCAGCAGTGTGTCCACCTGGCTCGCCTGCATAAAGGCGGCTGGACGCCACAACACCGGTGCGGCCGCCCGAGTGGTTTTGCTGGCCACTCGCAAAAAATAGGTTTGTGCACTGCCACCCGGCGCCAACTCAATCACAAACACGCCATGGCGCGAGGCCACCTGGCGCTGTGCAAACGGCACCTCGGTGCCCGCCCGGCCCACCCGCGTCACGCCGGCGGGTCCGGCCGCATATAAGGCAAGCTCGTTGGTGAAGGCTGGTGACACCTCCAGCCACCAGGTGCCTGCCGCCAGAGGTGTCGCCGCTTGCAAGGTGAAGCGCAGCCAAAAGTCGCTGGCACCAAATCCGCCATTGAGGTAACCCGGCATGGGTTCAAAGGCGGCGTCCAGCAGCAGGTCAGGCGCAGCCTCCAGTGCCTGCGTGGTTTGCAGCACCGCCATCGCCCCGGCCAGGGCTACCCGCTGAGGCTCCAACTGCAAGGTCAGGACCGCACCCTGCGCTGCGACACTGTCAATCGAAACGACAAAGATCAGGCCCCCAAGCACGCGTATCAGCACCCACGCCATCACCCGGGACAGCACACTCCCACAGCCCGACGAGCCCGATGCAGTGCAAGAAAACACGAACCCCTCAAGACGGGCCATGGTTGCGAGCCTGACGAAATTGGGTCGGCGACACACCAAAACGCTCCTTGAAGGCCGTCGCAAAGTTGGCGCCACTGGTAAAGCCCAACTCCAGACCGATCGCCTGCACCTCCAGACGAGTGTCAGCCAGCAGGGTGCAAGCCTCCTTCATTCGCTCTTCACGAAGGTACTCAAACACGGTGATGCCAACACAATTCTTGAACGCCTCATTCAGACGCCGAGCTTGCGTGCCAACCCGTGTGGCAAGTTGCACCAGATCGGGAACATCCGCCAAATTGTTGAGCAAATGCAATCGGGCTGACTGAAACAGCAAGTTGTCTAGATGAGAGGTTGCCACCGTGACAGGCAGGGACGCCATCGCAGTCGCCGGTTCAACAGGCTCACGGTCACGCAAATGGATGGTCAGGCGCAGCCGCACTTCTTCAAAATTAAAGGGTTTGGTGACATAGTCCACAGCGCCAGCCAAAAGTCCCGCCACACGCTCACTGGGCATGGCGGCACCCGTCAAAAAAATGAGCGGTATGTGGCGCGTTCGCGCCTCTGCCTGCAGGTGCTGGCACGCGGTCAACCCGTCACACACCGGCATGCGGACATCCATTCAGGATCAAGTCAGGCTGGACCAGGAGGGTTTTTTGACAACCGTCCT
>JAUXQA010000364.1 GCA_030683195.1 Rhodoferax sp.
GGGACGCCATTCGTTCCGAGACCGGTATCGAGACCCAGCTGTCCACCACCGGTGGCACCAGCGACGGGCGTTTTATCGCCCAGGTCTGCCCGCAGGTGATCGAGATGGGCCCGCCCAACGCCACCATCCACAAGATCAACGAGTTTGTGGCGGTGGCCGACATCGAGCCGCTGAAGAACATCTACCGCCAGGTGTTGGTCAACCTGAACCGTCAGGCGCTGGCATGACCTTGTTGGAACTGGTGGCGCAGGCCACCCAGCAGCTCACGGACGCCAAGGTCTCTTTTGGTCACGGCACCACCAATGCGCGCGACGAAGCCGCTTGGCTGGTGCTGCATGCGCTGGGCCTGCCGCTGGATACACCCTTGGATGCCGATAATTTGGAGTCAAATCGGCCTGTAGCCCCCGAGGAATATGCGCGAGCAGCTACGCTTTTAGGAGCACGCATCCGCACGCGCAAGCCTGCGGCGTACCTGACAAATGAGGCCTGGTTGCAGGGCGTGCCCTTTTATGTGGACGAGCGCGTCATCGTGCCGCGTTCGCTGATTGCCGAGCTGTTGGTGGATGGGAGCATCGACTACTGGCTGAAGGAAAGCACGCACCGGGTGCTGGACCTGTGCACGGGCAACGGCAGCCTAGGTATCTTGGCGGCCATGGTGTACTCAGATGTGCAAGTGACCGGTGCCGACATTTCGGCCGATGCGCTGGCGGTAGCACGCATCAATGTGGACAAACACAACTTACAGGAGCGCATGCAACTCGTTGAGTCCGACGGACTAGCCGCCGTGCCTGGGCCGTTTGATTTGATTCTGTGCAACCCGCCCTATGTGAATGCGCAGAGCATGGCCGCCCTGCCCGCTGAGTACAAGGCTGAGCCCTTTATTGCGCTTGACGGCAATCAGGCGGGTGGCAGTGGGGACGGCATGGACTTTGTGCGCACGCTGTTGCAACAGGCACCGGCCCATATGGCGGACGATGCAGTGTTGGTGCTGGAGATTGGCAACGAACGCGCCTACTTTGAAGCTGCATTTCCTGCCCTGGAAGTGGTGTGGCTGGAAACCAGCGCTGGGGAAGACCAGGTGTTGTTGGTGACCAAGGAGGCTTTGCTGCTTTAACCCCTTTGTGCCGGGCCTTGGTGCTGGGCTCGCAGCAGGGTTGGGGTACGGGACTCCGTTCGTGTCCCCCGGCCTCTGGCCGCCTCCTTTACCTCACTGCGCCCCGCACCCCAACCCTGCCGCTGCGAACTGACTTTTTCTCTTGCAAAGAAAACACCATCACTCTGGGTTGGTGGATGAAGTGCCCGAGTGCTGGCGCAATTCGCGGTTGCCACAGCGTGTCCCGCCCAACACGGCGTTAACGAAATAACCACTGCGAACCCAAAGTGTTCGCCCGCGAGATGCGCCGGAGAACGGATACCCCGTCTACCAGCCCTCGCCAACCCCCAGGCCTGAAACGCCTGAATGAATCAATAGATAGCTGAGTCCCAAAGAATGATTACCTTAAAAAACGTCACCCTGCGCCGCAGCGCCAAGGTGCTCCTCGAAAGTGCTTCCGTTACCCTGAACCCCGGCGAAAAGGTCGGCCTGGTGGGGCGCAACGGTGCTGGCAAGTCTTCGTTGTTCGCCCTACTCAACGGCAATCTGCATGAGGATGCGGGCGAGTACTACATCCCTACCCAGTGGCGCATGGGCCAGGTGGCCCAGGACATGCCCGAGACCGACCAGGGTGCGACCGACTTTGTGGTCGAAGGTGACACCCAGTTGGGCGCAGCGCGGGCCGAAGTGGCCGCCGCTGAAGCGACCGACGACTATGACCGCATGGCCCACGCCTACACCGGCCTGCATGACGCCGGTGAATACGACGCAGCCGCCCGCGCGCAGGCACTGATTCTGGGCCTTGGCTTTAAGACCACGGAGCTGGACAAGCCGGTGAACAGCTTCTCCGGTGGCTGGCGCATGCGCCTGCAGCTGGCGCGTGCGCTGATGTGCCCTAGCGATCTGCTGCTGCTGGACGAACCCACCAACCACTTGGACTTGGACGCCCTCGTCTGGCTGGAAGCCTGGCTCAAGAAATACGAAGGCACCATGGTGGTGATCAGCCATGACCGTGAGTTTCTGGACGCGGTGACCAACGTGACGCTGCACATCGACGCAGGCAAGCTAGTGCGCTACGGCGGCAATTACAGCAAGTTCGAGGATCTGCGTTCGGAGCAGATGGCGCTGCAGCAAACGGCGTTTAGCAAGCAGCAAGACAAGATTGCCCACCTGCAAAAGTTCATTGCCCGCTTCAAGGCCAA
>JAUXQA010000355.1 GCA_030683195.1 Rhodoferax sp.
GCTTGATGTTCACCATGGACCGGGTCATGGGCCGGGGCTCGCTGGTGGACTACGGCATGTTTTTGCAAAACATCATGGTGGCTGCGCGAGGGCATGGCCTTCACACCTGCCCGCAAGCGGCGTGGAACGGCTTTGCCAAAATCATCCTGCCACACATCGGTGCCAGTGCTGATGAAATGCTGGTGTGCGGCATGGCGCTGGGCTATGCCGATGAGGCTGCGTTGGTCAATACCTTTCACACGCCGCGTGTGCCCGTTGCTGACTTCACCCACTGGCTGGAGTGAGCGGACTGACTCGCTCCCTATTCTTTCCTTAATCAGAAGCCCGCAAACACCATGAACAAACCTTCCATCCTTGTCGCCCGTCCCGTTTTCCCTGAAGTGATCGAACGGCTGCAGCAGTTTTTTGAAGTTGACTCCAACCAAAATAACGAGGCCTGGTCCAAGGCCGAGTTGATTGGCAAGCTGCAGGGCAAAGTGGGTGTCTTCACCACCGGCGGCGACCGCATGGACGCCGAGGTGCTGACGGCTTGCGCCGACCTGAAGATTTGCGCCAACATGGCCGTGGGTTACAACAATTTTGACCTGCCCGCCATGACTGCACGCGGTGTACTGGGCACCAACACCCCTGATGTGTTGACCGAGACCACCGCTGACTTCGGCTTTGCCCTGATGATGGCCACCGCCCGGCGCATGACCGAGAGCGAGCATTTCCTGCGGGCCGGGCTGTGGACTGAATGGCGTTACGACATGTTTGCCGGCGCTGATATTCATGGCGCCACGCTGGGCATTTTGGGTATGGGGCGTATCGGTCAGGGCATTGCCCGCCGGGGTGCCCATGGTTTTGGCATGCAGGTGATTTATCACAACCGCTCGCACCTGGACGCCGCTACCGAGGCCGAGTGCAAAGCCCGCTGGGTGAGCAAGGAAGAGCTGCTCAAGTCGGCCGACCATCTGGTGCTGGTGCTGCCGTATTCGGCGCAATCGCACCACGCCATTGGCGGGGCTGAGCTGGCGCAAATGAAGCCGACCGCCACGTTGGTCAACATCGCACGCGGCGGCATTGTGGACGATGTGGCCCTGGCGGCTGCCCTGCGCAACAAAACCATTGCGGCTGCCGGCCTGGATGTATTTGAAGGCGAGCCCAAGCTGCACCCGGACTTGCTTAACGTGCCCAATGTGGTGCTGACCCCGCACATCGCGAGTTCCAGCCTGCCTACGCGCCTGGCCATGGCGAATTTGGCGGCTGATAACCTGATTGGCTTCCTGACCCAGGGCAATGCCCTGACGCCCCTGAATCCAGAGGTTTTATTGAAAAAATAGCCTTCTGGCCGGCGTCCTGTATGGCTATGAACCAATAAAATAATAGCAATTGGTGACGGGCTGCAAGGCCCAGTTGCTTTGGTGCCCGCCAAATGCCGGCCATTCAATTTGGTAGAGTGCTGCGATGTCCTCTTTACTTCAGCGTTTGCGCAAGGTGTTCCTGAAATCACGAACCCCACCGGCCCCCAAAAAGCCGGCGTCACCTCCCCGCACCAGTCCTGCCAAAGTGGCTTCGCCCGCAGAGACCGGTGCTGCGGCCGCCTTGGTGGCAGTGGCTGCTCGTCGTCCCCTGTTGGCGGCGGACGGGTCTATTTTTGGCTTTGAGTTTTGCATTGATGCCGCCACCCTGCGGCGCTTGCGGGCTCGCAATGACCCACGGGGCAGGGCGGCTCATGTGTTGGCCCTGTTGACCTCGGCGCGTTTGATGTCACAAACGGGGCGTGTGGGGTTTGCCCGCTTGCCGGTTGACTGGATGGTTCACATCACCGATGCCAGTTGCGCAGCCGGTGCCTGGGTCGGCATTGAGCAGGCGCCGCCGGCCGAGCAGGCCTTGAGCCACCTGGAGAAGGCGGCCGATCTGGTGCAGCAGCTTCGGGCTGTGGGGGCCAAAGTGGGCTGGGACATCACGCTGATGCCTGAGCAAACCCCCGATTTTGTGATGCTGCATCAAGGGCCTGACCCGATGGGCACGCTGCTGGAGGCTATCAAAACCTGGCCCCAGGCCCTGCGGGACTTGCCCGCGCTGGTGACCGATGTGGCCAGTATTGATGATGTGGAACTGGCATTGTCCAGCGGCATCACGTACGCTTGTGGCGCGCTGACGCCGCCGGCCCAGCCCCTGAGCCCCGCAGACGCGCTGCCTTTGGCGCCCGAGGTTCAGCGTGTGGGGCAGTTGCTGAATCAACTGGTGATCGGGACCGACACGGCAGTGATCGTGAGTGACATCAAGAGCGATGTGGGCTTGTCTTACCGCCTGCTGCGTCGCATCAATAGTGCCAGTTTTGCCCAGCTCCACGCCGAGGCCAGCATTGACCAGGCGGTGCTGATGCTTGGGCGCAACGAGCTGTACCGCTGGTTGTCCTTGTTGCTGGTGCAATTTGCCGGCAAGCGCAAGGCTTCGTCGGCCTTGCAGGAGATCACCCTTTGGCGCTCGCGCTTGCTGGAGCTGCTGGCTCAAGAAAACAAGGAGCCCGTGCCTGGCCAGTTGTTCACGCTCGGACTGGCCTCCATGCTGGGGCCTTTGCTCAAAATCAGCCAGGATGAGGTGGTCAGCACCCTGAACCTGCCCACCCCTGCCCGCCAGGCCCTGCTGGATCAGGCCGGCCCATGGCACATCTACCTGCATATGGCGCTGTTGGTGCAAACCCAGAGCCTGGGTGAGCACAGTGAGTTGGCCGAGCCGTTTGGCGGTGTGGAGCGGGTGATGGCGCTGGCCGATGAGGCCTGGGCCTGGGCTTGGGATGCCGAGCATGCCAACCGGGATGCCGCTTGAAGACGGCGCCTGACCCTGGGCTGTGGAGGGAGCTGCTTTGAATGAGTTGTGGGTCTGGTTGGGGACCGGTCTGGCGGGGCTGAATGCAGTTTTATTGTTGTGGTTGGTGTTTCGCTCGTCAAACCAGCCCCATGGTGAGGCGGCAGAGCAGGGGCGGCGCGAGTTGCTCGCGGCCGTGCAAGCAAGCACCGAGCGGCTGGACCGGCTGGAGCGCGAGTTGCGCCGGGAGATCAGTGAATCTTCGCGCGGCGGGCGGCAGGAGTTGACGCAAAACCTGGCCATTTTTCAACGCTCGCTGGTGCAGCAGGGGGCCGAAGCCACGCGCACCCAAAACACCCAGATCGATGCCTTTGGCCAGCAACTGGCCTTGCTGCAAAAGACCCTGTCAGACACGTTGACCTTTCAGTTGCAGTCTTTGACCGAGTCCAACGCCCGGCGCATGAGCGAGGTGCGCCAGACGCTGGAGGCGCAGCTGGCCCAATTGCAGGCCACCAACGCCACCAAGCTCGATGAAATGCGCGCCACGGTCGATGAAAAGCTGCACGCCACACTGCAAACCCGCCTGGGCGAAAGTTTCAAGCAGGTGGCCGACCGGCTGGAGCAGGTGCACAAAGGCCTAGGCGAGATGCAAACCCTGGCGCAAGGGGTGGGGGACCTCAAGCACTTGCTCACCAACGTCAAGACCCGGGGAATTTTTGGCGAGGCACAACTGGCCTCGCTCCTGGAGCAGGTGCTGGTGACCGATCAATTCAGCGCGCAGGTGGCAACGCGTCCCGGCAGCAAGAATGTGGTGGACTTTGCCATCAAGCTGCCCGGCCAATCCGCCCACGGGGAGCCGCTGTGGCTGCCTATCGACGCGAAATTCCCCAATGAAGACTACGAGCGCCTGATTGACGCCCAGGGCCGGGCCGACGGCGTAGCGGCCGAGGCCGCAGGCCGTGCGCTGGAGGTGCGCATCCGGCTGGAGGCGAAATCGATTTCCGAGAAGTACATTGAGCCGCCCCACACCACGGACTTCGCCATTTTGTTTCTCCCCACCGAGGGCTTGTATGCCGAGGTGCTGCGCCGCCCAGGCCTGATGGAGGCGCTGCAGCGCGAGCACCGCATCACGCTGGCCGGGCCCACCACCTTGCTGGCCATGCTCAGCTCCCTGCAGATGGGGTTTCGCACGCTGGCGCTGGAGAAGCGTTCCAGCGAGGTGTGGCAGGTGTTGGGAGCGGTCAAGACCGAGTTTGGCAAGTTTGGCGATGTGTTGGCCCGGGTCAAGTCGCAAACTGAAACTGTTCTCAAAACGCTGGACAACGCCCAGGTTCGCAGCCGCGCCATGGGGCGCGCGCTCAAACAGGTGGAGGCGTTGCCCGACACCGAGGTGCAGGCGCTCATCCCGATGGACAGGGATTTTGATGGCGATGCGCCGGACGATCCACGATGAGTGAGTCGGCCGCGCCGCCTGACGGCCCGCGATTTGCGCTGGCCCGCCTGATCACCGGTCAGGTTTGCCTGCATGCTTGCATGTCAGGCATGCGCCTGGCTTCACCCCTGTTGGCCTTGCGGGAGGGATACAGCCCCTTGGCCGTGGGTTTTTTGTTGGCCCTGTTTGCCTTGATGCAGGTTTTTCTGGCCTTGCCTGCGGGGCGTTATGTCGATCGGCATGGCCTCAAGCGGCCGATGGCCTGGAGTGTGGGCATCGCCTTTTTGGGTGCGGGGCTCGCTGCGGCCTTCCCGATCTTTCCGGTGTTGTGTCTGAGCGCCTTGATGACCGGTG
>JAUXQA010000356.1 GCA_030683195.1 Rhodoferax sp.
TAGCCGGACTGGATACGCAACAACTCACGCACATTGAAAAACGGGTCAAACACCAACTCCTGGGGCACCACGCCCAAGCTGCGCCGCGCCTGCGCGTAGTCCACTTGCACATCGTGACCAAGCACGCTGATGCGGCCCGAACTGGGGCGGGCCAAACCCGCCAGCAGGCTGATCATGGTGGTTTTGCCGGCCCCATTGGGGCCCAGCAGACCAAAAAACTCCCCCTCTTCAATGTCCAGGCTCACATGGTCCAGCGCCAAAAAGGTACTGCCTTTGGGGCCCTTGGGAGAGGGGTAGGTCTTGGAAACGGTCTGAAACGAGATGGCGGACATGAAGGGTCTATTGTAAAGATTCAGGCCGGCTGCAAGAGCTCGGCAATGCCGTACAGCGCCGCGAGGTCCGACAGGCGCCCGGGCAGGCCACGGATGGTCAGCTGCTTGCCCAGAGTCACTGCCTGACGCCGCAAATCCAGCAAGACAGCCAGGGCGGCTGAATCAAATCGGGTCAGCGGTGTGGCGTCCAGCACCACCTCCAGGCCAGGCTGCTCGCCCATGCCCTTGAGCAGCGACGCCAGACAGACCATGGCTTGAGATTGGGTCAACTCTTGCGGCAGGGCCAGCACACTCAACCTTTGGCAGCGTTGGACTTGTTGCGGGCGGCCAGCGTGGCGATCAACCCGTCAATGCCCTTGGCATTGATTTCTTGTGCAAACTGGCTGCGGTAGGTGTCCACCAGCCACACACCCAGCACATTGAGGTTGTAAATTTTCCAGCCAGCGCCGACACCAGGTGTTTTTTCCAAGCGGTAGTCCAGTTGAATCGGGTCGCCACGGCCCCTGATCTCGGTGCGCACCACCACTTCTTTGTCGGCCGGACTGGCGCGCAAGGGCTTCATGCCAAGGGTCACGTCATTGACCTGCGACAAGGCTCCCGCGTAAGTGCGCACCAGCAAAATCTTGAATTCCTCTTGCAGACGCTGTTGCTGCGCGGGCGTGGCCTGACGCCACTGCGGGCCGACTGCAGCGGCCGTGCCCGCCGATGACCAGCGTCGAGCCACAGCAGCGCGTGCGTATCGAGCAGGATCACTTGGACTTCCGGGTATCCCTGAAAGTCATTGACCCATGCTCCCAGTCCCAGGTCCACTGACCGGCAACAACCGCAGGGTCTATCATCTTGAACCTCGAGGGCCGCTTTTTCGACCGGCGCACGGGCCGCTCGACCTTCAATGAGTAGCGGACGCCCTTCCGCTCGATGACGACCGGCACACCCTGGTCGGCGTGATCGAGGGCCTCAGCAAACCGCTCCCTTACCTGGCTGACGGTGTACCGCTTCATGGCGTGTACATTGTACATCGGCCTGCGACTACCGCAGCTGGCCTTCAGTCAGGATCAGCTCGTTCGCCTACTC